>DATLIF010000298.1:0-3535 GCA_035539575.1 Fimbriiglobus sp.
CTCCGGCGACGGCGGGGCGTCCCCGAGGGGCGGCACATCGGTGAGGTCATCCGGTATTACCAGTTGCGGAACGCCATGGCGGCCAAGTCGCACAAGAAACGGCGGCGTAGATGTGTCATCTGATGCCGCGCTGTACTGTTAGCCGGTCGAAGTCCTCGGCGCCCCAGAAGTCATCGGCCGGCATGTGGCCGTGCCGGACCAGTCCGTTGACAAACCGGAGTATGACCACGGCCGCGGCCGACGCCCGGCTGGGGTGGTCCGAACGGATCACCTCCTGGAGCAGCCGCAGCCCCTCGAACGCCAGCCGGACCGCCGACGGACCGAACGACTTCGCCGCGGTTTGCGGGAGCAGCCGGGCGATGTCGCGGATCGGCGGTGGCTTGGTGGCGGGCATCGGACCGGCCTCGAGTGGAATGTGCACATATGTTCTAATCCATCCGGGTTGGCGGGCTGTCAAATCACTTTGGAGTTGTTTCGGAATTAAAATTGCCCGGCCACGGTCTCTGGGAATGAGGGGCGAACCGACTGGCTCAAGGGCATGTCCAGACGGTCGGAGGCAACCGGATGAACGGTCCGAACCTGGGCAGTCTGATCGACGACGGCGACCGGCGGCGGGACGCGGTCCACATCGCCGTCGCCCCGGTCACGGCGGCCGGGACGCTCGCCCCGGGTCAGCATGTCGGGTTCGTCTCGGAGGGGAACCTGGAGACGGTGGGCGTCTCGGAGAGCCCCATCGGGATCGTGGACCCGTTCCTGCGGGAGCCCGTTCAGAAGGGCGAGCGGTTCTGGCTGTTCGTGTACCCGAACACCATCACCGGGTTGCGGCACGTCTGGACGCACCCGGCGTTCCAGGCCCAGTACCAGTCGGCCATGAAACGGGAGACGATGCCGTGACCGACCGCGAAGCCCTCCTCGCAGCCATCGAGGCGTCCACCTGGGATGTCGAACTCCCCCGCCTGGTCTATGCTGACTGGCTGGACGAGCGCGGCGAGCACGAGGAGGCCGACCGCCAGCGGAAGTACGTGCCGTCCTTGCGATGGCTCAAGAAGTTCGCGGAGGAGCACGATTTCTTCTGGAGTGAGACGTGGATGGAAGAATACCCTGACGACGCCGAGGGGTACGCCAACGAGCTGATGTACTTTCTGAAGCGGCACGTCGATGGGGACTTCTTCCTGCCGTTCGACACCCCCTACGACTTCGACGCCTACAGCGACGAACTGTGGCAGCACTTCGAGGTCGTGACCGGGCTGAAGTCCCCGCAGGGCGAGTACCGCACCACGATGCCGCCGTTTCGGTGTACGTGCTAGAGAGGCTTGTCGTGGCCGACGAATCCGTCCGTCGGGCGTTCCTGAGCGCCATTGAAGCAGCGCACTGGGAACACGAACTCCCCCGCCTGGTCTACGCCGACTGGCTGGATGAGAACGGCGAGCACGAGGAGGCCGACCGCCAGCGGAGGTACGTACCAGCGGAGCGGTGGCTGCGGGAGCTCGCAGGGCAACTCAACGACGAGACCTGCGAGCCGATGAGCTATGAGACCCTGATTGGAACCGCTACTGACTATCTACAAACCGGAAGTCATTACTCACTATTTCTCGGCGACTTGGATGAGGTTAACAAGCAGATGGGAGAATTCTGGAAGAGTTTCAAGATTGTAACCGGAGTGGCGGCACCGGACAGCGCCCGCGAGCGCATGTTCTTTGTTTGCCATTGCTAGCCGGGTGGTGCATCGGTGGGCCGGCGATCGAAGACTCGCTTGACCCAGCATACGATGACTCCCACCCCTCGCTTACGCTTCGGGCTCCGACTAAATAACCCTGACCAGCGACCCATTCCCCCGCTCATCGGACCCCCATGGACCACTTCGAGTACCGCGACCGCGTCTTACACTGCGAGGACGTGCCCGTCCCGGAGATCGCCGAGCAGTACGGCACGCCGGTGTTCGTCTACAGCACGGCCACCCTGCTCCACCACCTGAAGAGCATTCAGACGGCGTTCGCCGCGGCGAAGCCGATCATCGCCTACAGCGTCAAAACCAACGGCAACCTGTCCATCTGCAATCTGATGGCCGAGCACGGGGCCGGGTTCGACGTGACCTCCGGCGGCGAGTTGTTCCGGGCGCTCAAGGCCGGAGGTGGCAAGGCCCCGATCGTCTTCGCCGGGGTCGGCAAGACCGACGCGGAGATGCGCTTCGGGTTGGAGAACAACGTCTTCCTGTTCAACGTAGAAAGTGAAGAAGAGTTGTTCGCGCTCGGCAACGTGGCGAAGGCGATGGGCCGCAAGGCCCCGGTCGCGCTGCGAGTTAACCCGGACCTGCCGCCGAAGACGCACGCCAAGACCGACACCAGCGTGAAGGGGGTCAAGTTCGGCCTCGACATCGAGACTGTGCTGGAGGTGTCACAGAAGGCGGTCGGTCACCCGGGGCTCGAAATCGTCGGCGTCCACATGCACCTGGGGTCGCCGATCCTCAAGGCGGACCCGTACCGCGAGGGGGCAGACAAGGCGGTCAAACTTATCCGCGAGTTCCGCAAGCAAGGGCACGAGGTCAAATACCTGAACATGGGCGGCGGATTCGGCATCCACTACCGCAAGCAGGAGGCGCTGCCAGCAACGGTGTTCGCCGAGGCGATCCTGCCGGCGGTCGCGGAGACCGGGTGTCAACTGGTGCTGGAGCCTGGGCGGTTCATCGTTGGCAACGCGGGGGTGCTGGTCAGCCGGGTGCTGTTCAACAAGGACACCGGCGGCAAGCACTACCTGATCCAGGACGCCGCGATGAACGACCTGATCCGGCCGACCCTGTACGACTCCTTCCACCGCATCTGGCCGGTCCGCCCACCGGCCTCGGTGCCGGAGCGGCCGGAGGACTACGAGGTTGACGTGCCCGGTACGATACGCCAGGACGTGGTTGGACCGGTCTGCGAGTCGGGGGATTTCCTGGCGAAGGCCCGCAGCCTGCCGGCCCTGAACACGGGCGACCTGCTGGCGGTTTTCAGCGCCGGGGCGTACGGGATGGCCATGTCGTCCAACTACAACAGCCGGCTCCGGGCGGCCGAGGTCCTCGTTACAGGCCGCACCCACCGACTGATCCGACGCCGGGAGACGTTCGACGACCTGGTCCGGTGCGAAGAGGATTGCTTCGCCTGACCCGGCCGTGCAGAATCGCTTTAGACGGCAGGGCCGGACTCGCCACCCGGCCCGTTCGCCCATTCCGCATAACCCGATTGACCGCTTTGACCGGAGGAGGTCCCGGTGAGTCCCCGCGCCACGACCCTCGCCCTGAGCTGGGCCGTCTGCTGCCTCGCCGGCACGCCGCTCCTCGGACAACCGCCCGCCCCGGCGGCCGGGGAAAAGCAGGCGTCGCCGATCGAGCTATACCGCGAGGCCCAGGAGTTGATCCGCTCCGGCCGGTACGACGTCGCCGCTCAGCGGCTTCAGGCGTTCCTGGCGGTCAACCCGACCGAGAAGGACTTCCTCGCCATCCAACAGGCCGACCCGACCACGTTCCTCAGGCTCCGCAACGTCACGGCCTGGTCGGACA
>DATLIF010000299.1:0-10610 GCA_035539575.1 Fimbriiglobus sp.
GATGCGCCCTGTCGGGTCTCGCAGACTCGACCCGACCGACAAAAACTCGTGCGGCGAAGCACTAGGTTTTCATTTCGGCGTAGCCGACGCCAGTCGGCGGGTGACGCGGCCCATCACCCGCCGACTGGCGTCGGCGGCTCGCCAGTGGCGATCGTCCGGTTGGAGGGGTAGGTGGAACCGCTCCCTCCCGGTCGCGGCTCCACTACTTCCGCTTCCCGTTCCCCTCGGCGCCGGCCTCGACGGCTTCGGCGCGCGGGCGGTTCTGGCCGTCCACCAGGACCACCTCCGGCGTGTGCTTCTTCGCGTCCTTGGTCCGCAGTTCGGTGAACGTGGCGATGATGACCACGTTCCCGGTCTGGATCAGGTGCGCCCCGGCCCCGTTGACCTGCACCACCCCGCTGCCGCGCTCGCCGGGCAGGGCGTAGGTGACGAGTCGGGTGCCGCTGGTCACGTCCCAGACGTGGATCTGCTCGTTGGGCAGGATGTCGGCCGCGTCCAGCAGGTCCGAGTCGATGGTCAGGCTGCCCTCGTAGTGCAGGTCCGTGCTGGTCACAGTGGCCCGGTGAATCTTCGACTTCAGCATGGTCCGCCGCATGGCCACCTCCGGGAGAGCAACAGGTTACGGGTATTCTACACGCCCGGCTCGCCAGGATTGGGTTGCTGTCACGCCGTTCGTGCCCAATAATCTCCCCTGACCGGCGAATCGCCTACAGATTGTTCCCAGGCCCGTCGGCGGTCCGCTCAGCCCCCGGGGGAGGTGTCCGTGGCGGTCGTATCCGTAACCGACTTGCGGAAGCATTACGGCCGGATCGAGGCCCTCAGGGGGGTCTCCCTCCAGGTCGAGCCGGGGCAGATCTTCGGCCTGCTCGGCCAGAACGGCGCCGGCAAGTCCACCCTCATCAAGATCCTGCTCGGCATCGTCCGCAAGACCGACGGCGACGCCGACCTGCTCGGCTACCCGGCCGGCACCACCGAGGTCCGCAAGCGCGTCGGCTACCTGCCCGAGGACCACCAGTTCCCCGAGTACCACACCGCCCGCAGCCTGCTGGACATCTACGGCCGCCTCTATGGCCTCAGCCGCGACGACCGCGTCAAGCGCATTGCCGAGGCCCTCGATTACGTCGGCCTGCGCAAGCGGATGGACACCCGCATCCGCACCTACTCCAAGGGCATGAAGCAGCGCCTCGGCATCGCCCAGGCGTTCTTCCACGACCCGGAGGTGATCTTCCTCGACGAGCCGACCGACGGCGTGGACCCGGTCGGCCGCAAGGAGATTCGCGACCTGCTGCTGCAACTGAAGAAGGAAGGTCGGACGGTCTTCGTCAACTCGCACCTGCTCGGCGAGGTCGAGATGATCTCCGACCGGGTGGCGATCCTCCACCAGGGCGAGATGGTCCGCTACGGCACCGTGGCCGACCTGACCCGGCAGGAGGGGCGGTTCGTGCTCGGGCTGGCGGCCGGCTCGGCCTTCCCGGCCGAGGAGGTCGCCCGGCTCGGCTTCAAGGCGGCCCCGGCCGGCGAGCACTGGGAGGTCGTGGTCGGCGACCACCCGGAGGACATCGACAAGGTGCTGGCGCTGCTGTCCGAGAAGGGGCTCAAGCTCCGGCACCTGATCGAGAAGAAGCAGACGCTCGAAGACGTGTTCGTGTCCATGGTGGAGTCGGCCGAGCCGGGGACCGACCGCCGTCCGGTCCGGGTCGCCCGTCCCGTCGCAGCCCGGAGGGTGGACCGTTGAGCCGATTCATCGCCATCCTTCGGGACTCGTACCGCGAGGCCCTGAGCACCTGGGTCGTCCCGGTCATGCTCGTGCTGGCCGGGTTGCTGGTGCTGTTCGTCGCCAGCGTGTCGTTCCGCCAGGTCGGGCTTCAGGACGAACTGGAGAAGGGGTTTGGCACGTTCAACTGGGCGCTGGGGCTCAACCCGGCCAACGGCAAGCCGCGGTTCGTGGTCGAGAACGTGACCGGCACCAACCCGACCGAGCCGTGGAAGGCGGACTACGAGTTCGACATCGCCCTGTACGGCGGCACGGAGGAGTTTCTCAAGCAGGCGCGGACCAGCGCCGGCTTCCCCGTGACTCGCCGGCGGATGGAGAACTTCCTCGGCCAGGCGGTCCCGTTCCTGGACAACGTCAAGGTCGAGGAGGTGGCCGACCCGCCGGCGGCCTCGGCTGTGGCCGGCGGGCTGGCCGGCCCGGCCCGGCAGGCGATCACCGGCGAGAAGTTCCGGTTCCACGCGACCACGAGGGGGACCAAGATCGCCGACCGCATGTCCTGGCCGCACCAGCCGACGGTGCTGTTCGTCTGGGACCTGCCGTTCAACCTGTCGCTGCGCGAGGGCGTCTACACCCTGGAGAAGCGGCTGGTCAACGACGCCGGGGCGTGGATCACGCTGTTGGTCAGCGTGGTCATCACCGCTGGGTTCATCCCGAACATGCTCCGCAAGGGGGCGCTGGACCTGTACATCGCCAAGCCGATCAGCCGGGTCGGCCTGTTGATCTACAAGTACATCGGCGGGCTGATCTTCGTCCTGATGCTGACCGCCGTCACCGTGACCGGCGTGTGGGCAGTGATCGGCCTGCGGACCGGCATCTGGACGCCGCACTTCCTGGCGCTGATCCCGCTGCTGACCTTCTACTTCGCGGTCCTGTACTCGATCTCCACCCTGGCGGCGGTCCTGACCCGCAGCACGCTGGTGGCGATCCTGGCGACCATCACCGCCTGGGGACTGCTGTTCGGCATCGGCTGGGGGCACGAGTACGTCGCGAAGGCGAAGGACGCCGAGCGGAAGATGATGGACACGGTCCGGCAGGCCGACCCCGACGCGAAGCCGGACGAGGACCCCGACGACGAGGCGAACCGTAACCGCCAGCCGTGGCAGGTGCCGACGTGGCTGGACGTGCTGGCGCGGGCGCTCTACAACCCGTTGCCGCGGACCTACGACCTGGACGACCGGATGATCCAGGCGATCGCCCACGGCGTCCTGACCGACTTCGAGTTGAAGCAGAACAGCCTCGACCGGCCGCTGCCGCCGTGGCCGGAGACGATCGGCGTGTCGCTGGCGTTCATCGCGGTGATGCTGGGGCTGGCGAGCTGGCGCCTGGTCACGCGCGACGGGTAACGCCTGCCTGCAACACATATTCAACCCGGCGAGCGGGGGGCGTAAGCCCCCCGAGTGCGTCCGGGGTCGAGACCTTCGCGATTGCCCGGTTGGAATGTCTGGTCGTGGTGTCGGCGATAGACCGGGGGAGTACTCGGGGGGCTTACGCCCCCCGCTCGCCGGGTTGGGGTAGGGGTGAGGTGGTTGGAGCCGCGCCTTTACTTCCGCACCTTCGGGATCACCCCCGCCTCGCCCAGGCCGTCAAGCACGAACTGCACCGCGATCCCGGCCAGCACCAGTCCCAGAATCCGGCCCAGGACGTGGATGCCGGTCGTCCCCAGCCGCCGCTGGATCGGGTCGGCCAGCCGCAGCGTCGCGTAGCTGATCGCCCCCGTCAGCCCGATCGCCAGGAACACCACTGCCGCCCGCGCCGTCGTGTCCGCCCGGGCCATGAGCACCGTCACCGTCGAGAGCGCCGCCGGCCCGGCCAGGAACGGAATCGCCAGCGGCGTGATCGCCACGTCATCGGCCACTGCCCCCTCCTTCATCTCCTCCGGATCCTCCTGGGTGGACCGCTGCGCCCGGATCATGTCCAGCGCGACCACGAACAGGATCAGCCCGCCAGCGATCTGGAACGCCGGCAGCGTCAGTCCCAGGTAGCGGAACAGGTACGACCCGACCGCCGCGAACCCGGCCAGCGTCAGGGTGGCGGTGACACACGCCACCAGCGCCGTCCGCCGCCGCTTGGCTGGCGGGTAGCGCGAGGTCAGCGCCAGGAACGCCGGCACCGTCCCCGGCGGGTCCACCAGGAACAGGATCGACACGAACGCGGTCAGTGAAAAGTCGAGCATGTGTGTAGTCCGCTCGCTCCGCGAGCGGATTCCGCAGACCGCTCGCGGAGCGAGCGGACTACATTATGGCGTCCAGTCGTCCCCCGGCCCGACCGACGCGCAGAACTCGGCCAGCAACTTCGCCGCGTTCGTCAGGTCGTCGAGGTGGACCACCTCGACCGGGCTGTGCATGTACCGGTTCGGGATGCCGATCAGCCCGACCGCGACCCCCTGCCGGCTGATCTGCATGGCGTTGGCGTCGGTGCCGGTCGCCCGCGGCACCCCGCGGACCTGGACCGGGATGGCGTGCGCCTGCGCGACCGCTTCGAGCCGGTCGAAGACTCGCGGGTTGACGTTCGGCCCGCGGTAGACGACCGGCCCGGCCCCGCACTTGACCTCGCCCTGGGTCTTCTTGTCGTTGCCCGGCGTGTCGGTGGCGTGGGTCACGTCCACCGCGATGCCGACGTGCGGGTTGACCGCGTAGCTGGCGGTGATCGCCCCGCGCAGGCCGATCTCCTCGGCCACCGTGGAGACGCCGTGGACCGCCGCCCGCAGCGGCCGGCCCTGGAGCTGGCGGACCGCCTCCATGACCACCCACAGCCCGACCTTGTCGTCCATCGCGGGCGACGCGGCCAGCCGGTTGCGCAGCTCCCGGTAGCCCAGCGCGAACGTGACCGGGTCACCGTGGCGGATGACCTGCTCGGCCTCGTCCTTCGCCCGGAACCCGACGTCCACCCACACGTCGGTGAACTCCGGCACCTTCTTGCGCTCGTCCGGGGTCATCAGGTGGACCGCCCGCCGGGCGACGACGCCGGCGAGCGGGCCGGCCTTCGTCCAGACGGTGAGGTGCTGGCCGAGCAGGACCTGCATGTCCCAGCCGCCGATCGGCTGGATGTACAGGAACCCCTCGGCATCGATGTGCTGGACCATGAGGCCGATCTGGTCGCAGTGCCCGGCGAGCATGACCCGCGGGGCGTCGGCGGGCCGGCCCTCCGGGTATCGCGTGGCGAAGACGTTGCCGTGGGCGTCGGTGCGGACCTCGTCGGCGAACGCGCCGGCCCAGTCGCGGACGAGTTGCTGCACCGGCTGCTCGAACCCGGACGGGCTGGGGGTCTCCAGCACCTGTTTCAGAAAGGCGTGTGCGCGGTCGTCCATGCGGAACCTGTCGAAGAGTCGCGGTGTCTGTCGGAGGTGTTAATCTCTCACCCGCCACGGCCGCCGGCAAGCCGGCCCTGATCGGCGAACAAGGCGAGCGGGGGGCGTAAGCCCCCCGAGTGTGTGTCCTCGGGAGGCTTACGCCCCCCGCTCGCCTTGTTCTTCAGTAAGACATCTCGACGCCGACCCACACCCGGAGCCTCCCCTTGCCCCGCGACCTGACCCCGCCGGACCCGTCCGCCGTCCTCGACCTGCTCAGCGCCTACCGCAAGTCGAAGGTGATGTTCGCCGCCATCTCGCTCGGCGTCTTCGACGCGCTGACCGCTGGGCCGAAGCCGGCCGACGCGCTGGCGACCGAACTCGGCTGCGACGCGGACGCGCTGACCCGGTTGCTCGACGCCTGCGTCATGATCGACCTGCTGACCCGGTCGCACCAGAAGTACGCCAACACCCCGGCCGCAACGGCGTACCTGACGCGGGAAAGCCCCCGGCGGGTGCTCGGGTACGCAAACTACACCGACGCAGTGCTGTGGACGATGTGGGACCACCTGGCCGACGCGGTCCGCGAGGGGACGCACCGCTGGAAGCAAGCCTACGGCTGGGACGGGCCGATCTTCTCGCACTTCTTCAAGACCGAGGAGAAGAAGCGCGAGTTCCTCTTCGGCATGCACGGCTACGGGTTGGTCAGCTCGCCGCAGGTGGTCGGAGCGGTGGACCTGGGGCGGTACAAGACGTTCGTGGACCTGGGTGGGGCGACCGGGCACCTGGCGGTGGCGGCGTGCCGTCGCTGGCCCGGCCTGCGGGCGGTGGTCTTCGACCTGCCGGACGCGGCCCCGCTGGCGAAGGAGGTCGCCGGCGCGACCGAGGTCGCGGACCGGGTGAGCGTCGTGGCCGGGGACTTCTTCGCCGATCCGCTGCCGCCGGGGGACGTCTACGCGCTCGGCCGCATCCTGCACGACTGGACCGAGGCGAAGATCGTTCAACTGCTCGGCAAGATTTACGAGTCGCTGCCGGCCGGCGGGGCCGTGCTGATCGCCGAGAAGCTGCTGCACGACGACAAATCCGGCCCAGAGTGGGCGGTGCTTCAGTCGCTGAACATGCTCGTCTGCACCGAGGGCAAGGAGCGGACTCTTGGCGAGTACGCGGCACTCCTCACACAAGTGGGATTCGCGGACGTGACCGGGGTGCGGACGCCGTCGCCGCTGGACGTGGTGATGGCGGTGAAGAAGTGACGCGGGCCGTGGGGTTGGTCCCACGGCCCACGCTGTTCTCCGGGGGCGTCTACTACTCGACCTGGGCTGCGGAAGGCTCACGGGACCGCCGGTGCGCACCCTCGGGGTGGCCCTGCGGAACCACGAACCGCGGGGTTGCCCCAGGCCGCAGGGCCACCCCGAGGGTGCGCACCGATAGCGGTCCTGGAACAGCCTTCCTCAGGTAGCATGGCAAGCCATTCGCTCGGACGACGCAACATCGTCCCGCCGCAGAGCGGCACAGCTAAACGGTCGCCCCGAAGAACCGACCCGTTGTACCCGACCCGCCCGGCGGACGCAACCGGCCGCATCGCGCTTCGGGCGCGGGCTGCCCACCGCTGGTCAGCGTGTACCCACCGACCGGCCCCGCACCCGCCGAAACCCCACGATTTCCGCACGGCATCTGGTTTGCTTTTCCGGCGGCGTCCGACCCGACTGAGGAGTTGCCAATGCCCCGCCGCCGTACCGCGTTCACGCTGATTGAGCTTTTGGTGGTGATCGCGATCATCGCCATCCTGATCGGGCTTCTGCTACCCGCCGTGCAAAAGGTCCGAGCCGCCGCGGCGCGGGTGAGTTGCCAGAACAACCTCAAGCAGATCGCGCTGGCCTTCCACAACCACGAGAACGCGCTGGGCTACCTGCCGTACTCGAAGCGGACCAGCACGCCCCAGCGGAGCTGGGCCCCGGATGTGCTGCCGTACCTCGAACAGGGGAACCTGGTGTCGGAGGCGAACTACAACCTGAACGTCAACTGGTGGCGGACGACCGACCCGGCGACCGGCAACCCGGTCCCGAATGGGATCACCGCCCGCACCCCGCTGAAGGTCTTGCAGTGCCCCAGCACGCCGAACCAACCGCGGTTCCAGCACAAGGTCGAGGTTCCGCCAGAGCAGGACAAGATCGGGGCCGCCGGCGACTACTTCGTGCCGGAGGGGGTCCACGCCGCGATCAACAACGAACTCCCCGCCGCGGAGCAGTTCCCGACCGGGGCGGACCTCCGCGGGGCGCTGGTTCAGTTCCCGACCAAGAACACGTTCGGGGCGTTCACCGACGGCACCTCGAACACGATCCTGGTGGCCGAGTGCGCCGGCCGGGAGGACGTGTGGCGTGGCCGTACCATGAAGCCGGCGGCGGCGGACCGGGCGGACCCGGCCTGCGCCCGGGCCCGCGGCGGGGCGTGGGCGACCAACGACAACCCCTACGAGATCGGCCAGCGGATCGACTGGTGCAGCGGGTCGGCGACGGTCCCGGGGACCATGAAGATCAACAACTCGAACGAATGGGGCCACCTGTTCTACAGCTTCCACGAGGGCGGCGCGAACTTCGCCCTGGCCGACGGCAGCGTACGCTTCATGAGCGAGAGTACCCCGCTACGGTCGCTGGCGGTGCTGGTGACGCGAAGCGGCGGCGAGGTGATCGTGGAGTAGCGTTCAGGCGAACCCACACTCCGGGTCGAGTGTCCGTGTGGCATGAAGCCCCCCCACCCGAGTCCGACGGCGAGCCGCTGACGGAAGTCCTGCCGCCACTTACGACGCTTCGCCCGCTATCTGATCGGGACCGGGACCTGTTCATTGCCGTCCTCGACAACCCGCCTCCGCCGACCGATAGCCTCAAGCGGGCCTTGGCCGCCGCCAAAGCCCGGACTCAAAAGTAGCCGGAAGCCGGTTCCGCGTTTGCCCCCTTGTCGCTTCCGGTCTAGCCGCTACAGTAGTTGAATCTTCGAGTGTGGAACGTGTTAGTCCGTTGGCAGGAGTGCGACGCGGCGGAGGACCAGAGAGGACCGGGACGATGGCGATCACGAAGGACCGCAAGGCGGAGTTGGTTGAACAATTCAAGCGCGGGGAGGCCGATACCGGCTCTCCCGAAGTCCAGGTCGCGCTGCTGACCGCGCGGATCAACGAGCTCACTGAGCACATGCGGCAGCACAAGAAGGACTTCAGCAGCCGTCGCGGGCTGCTCAAGCTGGTCAGTCAGCGGTCCGACCTGCTCAAGTACCTCCGCCAGACCGAGCGCGAGAGGTATCTGGCGGTCATCCAGAAGCTGGGTCTGCGGAAGTAAGCCCGCCCCCACCCCTTCCTGATCGAACCCATCGCCCGGCGTGTGAGCGGCCCCCGCTCCCACGCCCGCCGGCATTTCCGGACCGGCCCCGTCTACCCGAACTGGCCTTCCGCCGCCTCGCCGCCCTGCCGCAACCCTGAACCTGCGAAAGGGTCCACCCCAGTGCCCGAAACCCGCGTCGAACGCCCCCTCGGTAACGGTACGCTCGTCCTCGAAACCGGTAAGCTCGCCCGACAGGCCCACGGGTCCGTCACCGTCCGCCTGGGCAACACCCTCGTCCTGGGCGCCGCCGTCCAGGGCAACCCCATCCCCGGCCGCGACTTCTTCCCGCTCCAGGTCGAGTATCGCGAGCGGACCTACGCCGCCGGCAAGTTCCCCGGCGGGTTCATCAAGCGGGAAACCCGCCCGAGCACCAAGGAAACGCTCACCTCGCGGATGATCGACCGCCCCACGCGGCCGCTCTTCCCGGTCGATTACTTCAACGAAGTCCAGATCCACTGCACCGTCCTCTCGGCCGACAACGAGAACGATCCCGACATCCTGGCGATGATCGGCACGTCGGCGGCGCTGCACGTCTCCGAAATCCCGTTCCTCAAGCCGTACGCGGCGGTGCGGCTCGGGAAGGTGGACGGCAAGCTGATCGTGCAGCCGACGCACGAGCAGATGGAGGAGAGCGAACTCGACCTGATCGTGGCGGGCACCAAAGACGCCATCTGCATGATCGAGGGGTTCGCCCGCGAGATGGCCGAGCAGGAGACCGGCGACGCGATCATGGAGGCGCACCGCCAGTGCGCCCTCGTCATCGCCGGGATCGAGGAGTTGCGGACCAAGGCCGGCCTCGCGGCGAAGGTGCTGCCGCCGGCCGCCCCCGAGAACCCGCTCGCCGAAGAGCTGTACAAGAAGCACGGCACCGAGTTCCGCGAGAAGTACCTGACCAAGGGCAAGAAGGAGCGGAACGCGGCGCTCGACGCCTTCAAGGACGAGATCAAGAAGGTGTACCTGCCGGAAGGCGAGGCGAACCCGAAGTACACCCCCGCCCAGGTGAGCGCCGCGATCGGCGTCCTGCGGGAGCGGGTGTTCCGCGAAATCACCCTCGGCGGGACGCGGATTGACGGCCGCGGGCCGAAGGACCTCCGCAACATCTCGGCCGAGGTGAGCCTGCTGCCGCGGACGCACGGCACGGCCCTCTTCCAGCGAGGTGAGACGCAGGCCCTGGTGGTCGCCACACTCGGCACCGTCGCCGACGAGCAGAAGGTGGACGGGCTGCAGGACGAGTTCTCGAAGAAGTTCTTCCTCGACTACAACTTCCCGCCGTATTCGGTCGGCGAGTGCAAGCCGATCCGCGGGCCGGGCCGTCGCGAGATCGGGCACGGCATGCTCGCCGAGCGGTCGCTGAAGGCGGTCATCCCGCCGGGCACGCGGTTCCCGTACACGATCCGCCTCGTGTCGGAAATCATGGAGTCGAACGGGTCGTCGAGCATGGCGAGCGTGTGCGGCGGGACGCTGGCGATGATGGACGCGGGCGTGCCGATCAAACGGCCGGTCGCCGGCATCTCGGTCGGGCTGGTGAGCGACAAGGGCAACGACATGCTCATCACCGACATCCAGGGCGACGAGGACCACTACGGCGACATGGACTTCAAGGTGGCGGGCACGCAGAAGGGCGTGACGGGCATTCAGCTCGACATCAAGCTGGACGGCGTCAGCGAGTCCGTCGTCCGCGGGGCGCTCGAACAGGCCCGCGAGGGGCGGCTGCAGATCCTGAAGACGATGCTCGGGGCGCTGCCCGCGCCGCGCAAGGAGATCAGCCCGCTCGCGCCGCGGCTGCTGCAGGTGAAGATCAACCCGGAGAAGATCGGCCTGCTGATCGGACCGGGCGGGAAGAACATCCGCGCCCTGCAGGAGGAGACCGGCGCGAAGCTGGACGTGAACGACGACGGCACGGTGACGATCGCGTCGATGCACGCCGAGGGCGCGGAGGAAGCGAAGCGCCGCGTCGAGGCCATGTGCGCCGAGGTGAAGGTCGGGTCGGAGTACGAGGGGAAGGTCATCACGCTGAAGGAGTTCGGGGCGTTCATCGAGATCGCACCGGGCCGCGACGGGCTGTGCCACATCTCGGAGCTCGACACCGGGTACGTCGGCCGCGTCGATGACGTGGTGCAGATGGGCGACAAGGTGACGGTGAAGGTGATCGCGATCGACGACCAGGGCCGCGTGAAGT
>DATLIF010000300.1:0-13845 GCA_035539575.1 Fimbriiglobus sp.
AACCCGTACGCCCGCACCGACTGCCACGCGACAGCCTGAGCGGGTCGGCGGCGGTCGCGTGGCAGTCGGTGCGGGCGTACGGGTTCGAGGTCGGCGCGGCCGAACTGAAGGCGGCGCTCGACCGCGGCACGCTCAAGGCCAGCCCGGTCGAGGCGACCTTCGGCGGCGGCAAGGTGCGGCTGGAGCCGACTGTCCACCTGACCGGCAAGGACTACGACCTGACGTTCGCGAAGGGCCGCGTCGTGGAGCGTGCCCGACTCACTCCGGCCGCGTGCGCCGACGCGCTCGGGTTCGCGCTGCCAGCCGTCGCCAACGCCGCCCAGGCGGACGGCACGTTCTCGTTCGACCTGGAGGAGAGCCGCGTCCCGCTCAGCGACCCCGACCGGGCCGCCGTCCGCGGCAAGCTGACCGTCCACACCGCGACCGTCTCGCCGGGGCCGCTCGTCACCGAGATCGCCACCCTGTTTGGGGCGAAGCAGACGACACTACCCCTGGCGACCGAACAGGTGGTCCCGGTCCGACTGGAGAACGGCCGGGTCCACCACGAGAACTTCACCATCCGCATCGGTCAGTCCGACGTCCGCTCGTCGGGTTCGGTCGGGCTCGACGGCGGCGTTTCGTTGGTTCTGGACCTGCCGGTGCCGCCGCGAGCGCTGGACCGGCTGTTGTCGAACAACCCGATCCTGCGGGAGTCTCTGTCGAAGCAGCGGATCAAGGTGCCGGTCGGTGGCACCCTCCAGCGGCCACGGCTCGACGCGAAGGCGTTCGACGACGCGGTCGCGGGGGTGATGCGAGGGGCGGCCAAGGATGCGGCCGGCGGGTTGATCGAGAAGGGGCGGGACCGACTGCTGGACGAACTGCTAAAGCGTGCCCAGCCGCCGAAGAAGTAGCACGTCATGCACCGGGGTCAGGCGATCAGGCGATCAGGCGATCAGCACACCCCATCTGATCGCCTGACCAGAAAAGGTGAGCGCCTGACCCTACCCGACTGATCGCCTGTAGACAAAAGTAGACATTGGCCGCGACGGATTCGGCCCGCACCACAACCGGCCGGATCTGGACACTTCCGCCGGTGTTGGGCTACACTTCCTCATTCTTGCTTGAGATCGCTCACTCGGAGTCGCACAGATGGACGAACTGAGCCTGGTGACCGGCGGGGCGGGGTTCATCGGGTCACACCTGGTGGACGAGTTGGTCCGGCGCGGCCGGCCGGTCCGGGTGCTGGACGACTTCAGCACCGGGTTGCGGGATAACATTGCCCACCACGGCAGCAAGGTCGAGATCGTCGAGGGGAGCCTGACTGACCCGCAGACCGTTGCGCGGGCGGTTCGCGGGGCCGGGGTGGTGTTCCACCTGGGGGCGCTGGCGTCGGTCGCGCGTAGCGTCGAGACGCCGCTGGTCAGCCACGCGGCCTGCGCCACTGGCGCCCTGCACGTCCTCGACGCGGCCCGGTCGTCGGGGGTGCGACGGGTGGTGTACGCGGCCAGTTCCAGCGCCTACGGCGGATCGTCCGACCCGGCCGGGCAGACCGAGGGGCAGGTGCCGGCGGCCCTGTCGCCGTATGCCGCCGCCAAGCTGGCCGGCGAGTACTACATGCAGGCGTTTGCTGCGACCTATGGGCTGGAGACGGTGCGGCTGCGGTTCTTCAACATCTTCGGCCCGCGTCAGCGCGCCGACAGCCCGTACTCCGGGGTGATCGCGCTGTTCACTGCGGCGATGGCCCGGGGCGAGCAGCCGAAGATCTTCGGCGACGGGTTGCAGTCCCGCGATTTCACCTACGTCGCCAACGCAGTGCAGGCGGTGGTCAAGGCGGCCGAGGCCCCGGACGTATCGGGGAACGTGTACAACGTCGGCACCGGAAGCAGTGTGAACCTGCTGGAGCTGGTTGCGGAACTGAACAAGGTGCTCGGGACCGACCTGACCGCGGCGTTCGGCCCGGCGCGGGCGGGAGACGTGAAGTTCTCGAAGGCCGACGTCCGTCGGACGAGGCTGGACCTCGGGTACGACCCGGCGGTGACGTTCGCGGAGGGGCTGCGGCGGACGGTGGGGTGGTATCTGGAATCGGTCGGGGACTTCCGTCAGCCGGTGGCGGCAAGGTAAACAATGACTTTACCCGAGCGGGGGGTGTAAGCCCCCTGAGGAACAAACCTCAGGGGGCTTACGCCCCCCGCTCGGGTGTACGAAGGTGGGTCTACTTCTTTCTGGCCTTCGGCTTCTTCACCTCCGGCTTCTTCGGCCGCACCTTTTTCTCGTACGCCTCGACCTCGGCTGGCGAGATCAGGCCATCGCCGTCGGTGTCCAGCATGGCGAAGTCGGCCGCGTCGCCGAGAAACTCGCCGCGGGATACGTCCCCGTCGGTGTTGCGGTCCATCTTGCGGAACCAGAGCGGCCCCGTCTGCTGGGCCGGGGTGGACTGCCCCATGCCGGGCCGCAGGCTGGCGTTTGCAGTCGGATCGAAGAAGGTGTACGCCGCGCTCGCCAGTCGCAGCGAGCCGTTGGGCTGGAGGATTGCCTTGCTGACGGCGGCCGAGCCGGGCGGCTCCAGCACGATCATCCGGTCCCACGCGGTCCGCAACTCCCGCACGCCGAGCTTGCCGTCCAGGTTGTCGTCGAGAGTCTGGAACAGGTTCGGGGTCTGCACCGCGAACGACAGGGTCAGGGCGATCTCGGTCGTACCCCGCTGGAGCGCAAAGTAGCGGTCGAACTCCTCCCGCGTCAGCCGGCCGTCGGAATCGAAGTCGGCCGAGTCGAACACCACCCGCAGGAACTGGTTCTGCGGCCCGACCAGGTCCGCATCGGACACCGACTTTGCCCCGGACGGGAAGGCCATCGAGGCGGCCTGCTCCTGCTGGCGGCGGAGCCCCGACGGCGGGGCGGTCGCCGCGAACTCCACTGTCTGCGACCCCACCCGGAGTACCAGCCGGTCGGTCACAGCCTGCCGAAGGGTCAGCCAGTCCGGCCAGGCGGTCCCGACCGGTGGACTGGCCGCCGCCTTGCAGGATTGTGGCGTGTCGCCCAGTTCCAGGGCGACGACGGCGTCCGGCGGGCCGGTCCGCCACCCGTCCAGCTCGGTCTCGGTGAGTGTGCCGCTGCCGTCCCGGTCGAGTCGGTTGAACAGGGCCGGCGGGAACCCGACCTCCTCGCGGGTCAGCCCGTCCTCGCCATCCCGGTCGTACTGCTTGATGATCTGTTTTGCCACGGCGGCCGGCACGCCGGTGTGATAAACGGCCAGTTCCCTGGGCGGAGCCGTGGCCGCGGCGTCCTTCGCCCGGGTCGGGCGTGCGACCGCGATGGCCGCCGCACGGGTCGAGACGGTGCCCGACGGGTTCGCCAGCAACTCCTGGGACGACACGCACTCGTCCTCATCGCCATCGAGGGAAAGTAGGGCCTTCTCGGCCGCGCGCAGCTCGGGTTCGGACAGCTTGCCGTCCTTGTCCTGGTCGAGCCGGGCGAACATCTCCCGGGTGGTGGTGTCGTCCCCGCCGGTCTGGGCGGGGAGCGGCCTGGCCCGGACCAGGTCGGCCACCAGTTCGCGGTTGTGGTGGGCGAACTCGGCGAAGGAGACCCGACCGTCTCCGTCGCGGTCGATCACCTCCAGCGCCGGCGGGGGCGCCGCGACCCGGGAGTAGTAGGTGCCGCCCTGGAACATGGTTCGCATCCCGTCGGGCGGGAAGACGAAATCCAGTTCGTACCGGTTCAGGGACCCGTCCCCATCGCGGTCGAAGGCGGCGAAGAGTTTCTTGAGGTGGTCTTGCCAGCGGTCGGCCAGTGGCTTGCCTCCGGTGCGGACGGCGACCTGCACGCGGACCGGCCGCGGCCGGGCGTAGAAGACCACGTCCAGGCGGTCGGGGAAAGGTGCGGTGTCGGCCGTGCGGAATGGGGCGCGGACGCGGGTGGCGGGCGGCCCATCGTTCGGAAGCTGGCCGGGGACGAACGCCTCGGCCCGCGGGCGACTGGGGCGGGCGACGCCGCGGCCCAGCGGCGAGCCGATGGCGGCGGCCGCCGACCCACTCATGCGATCCGCGGGGGAGTAGCGGGTGGGTCGGTCTGGAGGTGAGGCGACGGCGACCGCGGTCAGCAGAACCGCTGTCAGCGTCGCGAGAGGCATGCGGGCGCTCACGCCACCACCTCCGTGACCGGCCTGGCCGTCTTGTCCACGATGCGGATCGGCCGGCCGACGTTCGAGAGGTTCTGCTTTTCGGAATCGACCCCGAGCGCCTGGCAGACAGTGCCCAGCAGATCGATGGTCGAGACCGGTCGCTCCTCGACGGTGGTGCCGTCGCGGCTGGTCTTCCCGACCGCCTGCCCGCCCTTGATCCCGCCGCCGGCCAGAACCGTCGCCCAGGCGTTCGGGAAGTGGTCGCGGCCACGCTGGCCGTTGATCCGCGGGGTGCGGCCGAACTCGCCCATCCAGACGATCAGCGTCGAGTCGAGCAGGCCGCGGTCCTTCAGGTCGTGCATCAGTGCCGACCACGCCCGGTCGAGGTTGCCGCACAGGTTCTTGACCTGGTCGAAGTTGTTCTGGTGCGTGTCCCAGTTGCTGAGGCTGACCTCGACGAACGGCACCCCGCGCTCAACCAGCCGACGGGCCAGTAGACAGCCCTGCCCGAACAGTGTCCGGCCGTAGCGGTCGCGGAGTTCCTTCTTTTCCTCGGAGAGATCGAACGCCTTGGCGGACGCGGACTGCATCAGCCGGGCGGCCCGGTCGTAGGCCGAGGCGTGGCTGGCCGAGACGGCGCCGGGCCGGGCCGAGGCGAACTCCTCCTGCATCTGCCGGAGCATGTCGAACCGGGCGGAGGCGTGGTCTGTCGTCACCTCATTCGGGCGGTCAAGGTTCTTCACCTTCAGAAGCTGGTCGATGGCGTTGGCCGGTTGCTCGCCGAACCCGCCCTCGCCGACGACAAGTGGGGCGTACTGCGGGCCGAGGAAACCAGGGCCGTAGGCGTCGAGGTTGAAGAACCGCTGCGGGGCGACGCTGACGAAGTTCGGCAACTCGGACGACGGGTCGCCGAGTTCCTTCGCCAGCAGGGCGCCGATGCTCGGGTACTGGATGGCCCCCTGCGGCAGGCTGCCGGTCCGCATCAGGTAGGTGGCGCGCTGGTGTTCGCCCTCCTTGGTGGCCATCGACCGCAGCACGGCGAGTCGGTGCCCCCACATGGCCATTTGCGGCAGGTGTTCGCCGATGCGCAGGCCCGGCGCGGTGGTATTGATCTCGTGGTACGGCCCGCCGTTGTCGTGGCCGGGTTTGAGGTCCCACATGTCGATGGTCGCCGGGCCGCCGTTCATCCAGAGGAGGATGCACGAACGCTTGCGCTTCGGGTCGGAGGCGGCGGCGTTGGCGAGCGTCCCGAACCAGGGGCACAGCGACGCGCCCAGGCTGACGGCGCCGACGCGCAGGAAATGTCGCCGCGACAGGTCGTTGAACGCGGTCATCGAAGGGCTCCGAATGGGTTCGCTGGCGTGTGTCCGATTGCGGCTCGTCCTGTCGTCGCCCCAACGGGGCGTCCGTTAATAGCCAGGGGTGATAACCCCTGGTATCCTACCCCACGCACCGTAACCCCGAAGGGGTGACCCGGTTCGCCTACACGGTCGCCCCGTTGGGGCTACGGGATCATTCTCACGATGCGTTCCAGGGGTTGCGCTGCGCTCCACCCCTGGCTATTAACGGACGCCCCGTTGGGGCGGCAAAGCCGCGCGGGGTCAATGGTTGAACAGGAACTCGGTGCTGTTCAGCAGCACCCAGAACACGTCGGCCAGGGCCTTCTTCTTGTCGCCGCTAGGGCCGCCGCGTTCCACATAGCTGGCGAACTGCTCGCGTTCATGTGGGGTCGGCTTGCGGGTCAGGGCCGCCAGGAACAGGGCATCGACTCGCTTCTCGGTGTCCAGGAACGGGGCGTCGGCCACTGCCGCCAGTACGTCGCTGCTGGCGAGGCTTGTCTGGTCTGTCACCTGCCGGCCGTTCATCATCATCAGGGACTGAAGGATCGACGTCTGCGACTCGGTCGTCTTCACCGCCGCCTGCTGGAACAGGGTGCGAAAGGCGTTGCGTCCAACATCGTTACGGGGGTCGAAGAACCGCTGGTTCCGCGGGGCCAGGTCGCGCGCCCCGGTCGCGGCCAGGAAGCTGTCGTAGATCTGGTCGGCCGTCAGCCCCCGCAGCGGCATTCGCGAGAAGCGCCGCGGGTCGGACTGCGTCTCATGGCTCTGCTTGCTGGTCAGGTTGTACGCCCGGCTCGCAGCGATCGCGCGGACGAGGACCCGCTGGTCGAACTTCGCCTCGATCAGGCCGGCGGCCAGCTCGGCGAGCAACTCCGGGTGGCTGGGCGGGTTCTCGGCCCCCGGCTCGTCCACCGGCTCGACGATGCCGATTCCGAAGAAGTGCGCCCACGTCCGGTTCGCCAGGTTGCGGGCGAAGTACGGGTTCTTCGCCGAGGTCAGCCACCCGGCCAGTTCCCGCCGGGGGGTGCGGTCCGAGGACCACTCCGGTGACTCGCCATCGAAGTACAGGGCGGTGACGGTCTTGGTCGTGTTCGGGATGGTCAGCCGGTTGAACTCGTATTGCGGCCGCAGCGGGCCGACGAAGCTCGGGGAGACCGGCGGCAGTGGGGTGAATTCGCCGAAGAACGCGGCGAACTGCCAGAACTGGTCCTTGGTGTACGGGGCGAACGGGTGGTCGTGGCACTGGGCACACTCCAGCTTCACCCCGAGGAACACCCGGCTGACGGTCGCGGCCAGGTTCTCCGGCTTGACGTCGTTGGCCTGGTAGAAGTTGGCGATGTCCTGCTCGTCGCGGTTGCCGTCCTGCGGACGGTCGAACGCCACCCGGCCACGCTGGCCGACGGCGACGCTGGCGGTCAGTACCTTACTGGTCAGTTCGTCGAGTGGTGTGTTCGCCGCGTACTGGCGGCGGAGCCAGTCCTCGAACTGGTTGCCCTGGAACTGGGTGCGGAAGTCGTTAAGGGACTGTGGCAACCAGTCGGCGCGGGTGGCGGCGGCGAAGTGGGCCGCGAACGTCGGCATGTCGAGCAGACGCTCAACGAGCCTCGCCCGCTTGTCGGCAGATTTGTCCGAAAGGAACGCTCGCGTCTCGGCGACCCGCGGCGTGCGGCCGACGAGGTCGAGGTACACCCGGCGGACGTACTCCGCGTCATCCGCCTCGGGGGACGGTGTGGTCTGGCTGGCCTTCCAGTCGGCGGAAAGGTGCCGGTCGATGGCAGCGGTCAGCCGCTGGACCAACTCTTCCTTCGGTCGCTCCGGACTGTCTGCCAGGCCGGAGGCGGGGACCGCAAGTAGGGCCGCCCATCCGGCCACCCAGCACACGGGCGTTCGCATACCGCACCTCGCTGCCGTCTGTTGTGCGAACCCGGGGAAATGACGTGTCGCGGACGCCATTGTAACCGTCCCGTGGCCGCCGTGCCTGCTTGTAGGAGCCGGCCGGGGTCGGTTTACATTCATGACGGCCGCCCGGACCGGACATTTCAGAGCATTGAGCATTGAGCGATGAGCGGTGAGCCGGAAAGACCAACCCTGTCTGGCTCACCGCTCACCGCTCAATGCTCACCGCTTAGTTGCGTCCGGTCCCCCGGCCCGGTAGGGTGGACGGTGCGACCCCGTTCCCGAAGGACCGCCGCCGATGCGCACCCCGGTTCGCGCACTCCTCGTCGCCCTGGTCTTTGCCACTCCTGCATTCGCACAGCCGAAGAAGTGGTCCGCCGGGCCGCTCGCCGAGCCCCGACAGCGGCTCCTGAAGGGCAACTACGAGGAGGCCCGGGCCGCGTTCGAGGAGGTGGCGAAGAAGGACGAGAAGCTCCGCCCGGCGTGCGCCATCGGCATCAGCCAGACGTACCGCCAGGTCGGAGAGGTCGAGAAGGCCCTCGCGGTCCTGACCGACGCCCAGAAGGCAACGCCGGAGCACCCGGACCTGCTCGCCGCCAGGGCGGACCTGCTGTACGAGATGGGGCGGTGGGACGAGGCGTCCGGCGCCGCGGACTCTGCCGTCTCGAAGTACGAGAACAATGTGCTGGCCCGCTGGACCAAGGCCCGGGTCCTTCGCGACAAGGGGCAGGTGGACGAAGCCGACAAGGCGTTCCGCTGGATCGTCCGGCACTACACCGCGCGGAGCAACGCGGACAACGACATCACGGACCCGGACGAGCTTCTCATCGTCGCCTATGCCGGGGCCGAGAACGCCCGCTGGCACAACCTGTCCCGGCAGTTCAGCTTCATTCTCAACGAGGTGGTCGCCGACGCGCTGAAGGCCGACCCGGACCTGTGGCCGGCCGAACACCTCGCCGGGTCGATGCTGCTGGAGAAGTACAACCGGCCGGACGCGGTGGACGCCTTCGACAAGGCGCTGAAGATCAACCCGAAGGCCGCGGACGCGCTCGCCGGCAAGGGCCTGGCCGCGCTGCAGAAGTTCGACCTCAAGGACGCCGAGGGGTACGCCGACCGGGCGCTGAAGGTGAACCCGCGGCACGCCGGCGCGCTACGGGTGAAGGCCGACGTGTACCTCGTCGCCAGCGACTGGACCACCGCCGAGAAGTTGCTCGACCAGGCCCGCGCCACCAACCCGCGGCACCCCGCGACCCTCGGCCGGCAGGCGACGTGTTACCTGCTCCAGAGGCGGGCCGCCGACTTTGATCGCGTCGTCAAGGAGGCCGAGTCGTTCGACGCAAAGCCGGGCGCGTTCTACCACGAGTTAGCCGAGTGCCTGGAGGAGAGAAAGCGCTACACCCAGGCCGAGCACTACTACAAGAAGGCTGCCGACCTGCGGCCGATGCTCAGCGCGCCGCGGGCCGGGCTGGGCATGCTCTACCTGCGGCTCGGCCGGGAGCAGGAAGGCCGCGACATCCTCACGAAGGCGTTCGACGCCGACCCGTTCAACGTCCGGGTGGCGAACTCGCTCAAGGTGATGCGGCACCTCGACAAGTACGCCACCCTCACAACGCCCCACTACGAACTGCGCTACGACCCCGAGAAGGACAAGCTCCTCGCCGAGTTTCTGGCCGAGTACCTCGAAGAGGTCCACGCCGACCTGCGACAACAGTTCAACTACGAGCCGCCGGGTAAGATTCTGATCGAGGTGTTCAACTCCCACGACATGTTCAGCGGCCGGACCATCGGCCTGCCGGACCTGCACACCATTGGCGCCTGCACCGGCAAGGTGGTGGCGATGGCCTCGCCGGCGGCCAAGGGCGTATCCAAGCCGTTCAACTGGGGCCGGGTGATCCGTCACGAACTGACGCACATCTTCAACCTGGCGCAGACCGACTTCATGTGCCCGCACTGGCTGACCGAGGGGCTGGCCGTGCGCAACGAGCAGATGGCCCGGCCGCCGATGTGGACGACCGTACTGCGTGACAAGCTCGCCGCCGACGAACTGTTCACCCTGGACACGGTGATGCTCGGGTTCGTCCGCCCGAAGGGGCCGGACGAATGGACGCTGGCGTACTGCCAGAGCCAGCTCTACGTCGATTACCTCACGAAGACGCACGGCGAGGCGACCGTCGGCAAGCTGCTGGACGCCTTCCGGCAGGGGATGGACACCACGGCGGCACTCAAGGCAGCGTGTAACGTGGAGAAGGAGTCGTTCGAGAAGGGCTACCGGGCGTACGTTGAGGAAGTGGTCAAGCCGTACCGGTCCCAGACGAAGAAGGAAGAAGAGAAGCCCATGACCTTCGCCGAGTTGGAGGCGGCGCACAAGAAGGACCCGGACGACCCGGACCTGTCGGCGCGACTTGCGGACCAGCTCATGCGTCGGAACAAGGCGAGCGAGGCCCGCAAGTTGATCGAGGCCGCCCTGGCGAAGAAACCGGGGCACCCGCTGGCGTCGATCGCCAAGTCACGGCTTATCGCCCGCTCCGGCGACGACGACGCGGCGCGGGCGGCTCTCGAAGAGGCACAGAAGACCCACCCGGACGACCCACGGCTATTGATGGCCCTGAGCCGGGCGCACCTGGACGCCAAGGACTACCCGGCCGCGGCGAAGGTTCTGGAGCACGGCCGAAACGTCTGCCCGCTCGACGGCGACTGGCTGGAGCAACTGGCACGGTTGTACAAGATGACGGAAGAGACGGACAAGCTGCTCGGCGTATTGCAAGAGTTGGTGGCCCACGACCCGGATGAACTGGACGGCCGGGTGCGGCTGGCGCGGGTGAGCCTGGAGGCCGGCAAACCGGCCGACGCCGAGCGGTTCGCGAAAGACGCGCTGCGGATCGACGTCCATAATGAGGACGCACGCAAGGCCCTGATCGAGTCGCTCAAGGGACAGAACAAGACGACCGAAGTGGAGAAGCTGCTCAAGCGGTTCGGCACCCCGTAGGTCGGGCCACGCCCGATGAGGACCCCATGTCGAGCAAGCGTCCCGTGAAGATCCCGGCCTGGTGTTCGCAATATAGTGTGACCGGACTGTTGTCCAAACTGCCCGGCTACCGCCGGGTGGATCGGGGGGTCGAGTCGCTTGCCTTCCGAGTCGCGGGAGATTCCCCGGCCCGCAGCGTGTACGTCTACCTTTACGGCGACGACCCGGCCGCGATCCACTTCGACCTGGAGGACTCGACCGAACTGCGGCCCGGCTGGGAGCAGCCGCCGGAGCGGGGCAGCGTCTGGTCGGTCGGCGACCTGGCGCTGGTGGTCCGCTGGTGGCTGACGGCCCCGGCCGGGGTGGCCTGCTGAACAGGATCGACCCGGAAGGCGTACCACAGGAGCGTACTGCAAGCCGGTTTCCTGACTCCCTGAGCGGGGGGCTTAAGCCCCCCGCTCAGGGAGTCAGGAAACCGGCGAACCACCTGCGGGTGGCGGAATTGGCCGCGGTTCGGAGGCGGTGCTACAATCCCTGGGTCGCACCCCGGACACACCGCCTCATGTCGCTAACCCTGGGCCAGTTGCAAGCGCGGATCCGCGACCTGTACGGCGAGAAGGACTCTCGCCGCGGGGTCGAGGGGACGTTCATGTGGTTCATGGAGGAGGTCGGGGAGTTGTCGGCCGCGCTACGCGGCGGGACCCACGACGAGCGGGTGCTGGAATTCGCCGACGCGCTGGCGTGGCTGGTCACGCTGGCCAACTGTGTCGGGGTGGACCTCGACGAGGCGATCGCGAAGAAATACGGCACCGGTTGCCCCGGCTGCGGCCAGACGCCCTGCACCTGCACCGCCGCGTACAAGCCCTGAGCTGGAATGACCAATGACGAATGACCCACCAATGACCCACCAGGGGAATGCCGAAGCCCGAAGGACCAAGGTACGGTCTTCGTTTCGTCATTGGTGGGTCATTGGTGGGTCATTGGTCATTCTCGCCGCCTTCAGCGGAGAGGCCGCCGCCCAGCGGCCGCGGGTCAAGATCGACGAGGTCAAGGTCGGCCTGCCGCCCGGCCGGTACGTCGGCGAGCGCGACGCCGCCCAGCGCGGTGCTCCCGTCGCCAAGCGGAACACCTGGGCCCCGGTCTACGTCCGGCTGGAGATGCTCCGCGAGGTCGAGCGGGGCGGTGCCTCGCTCAAGATCGAGTCTTCTGACGCTGACGAGCTGCGAACGACTCTCACGGTCCCGCTCCTCGGGACGCTGGCCGATCGCCGGCCGGGGGAGAAGATCGAGCCGGCTGAATTCGCCTACGTCCCCTACGTCCGCTGCGGCGACCGCGGCGGGCAGGTCAGCCTTACCGTCATGAGCGACGTGCCTGGCGAGGAGCCGCGGGCGCTCTCCGAGACTCTCAAGCTCGGCCAGGGCGGCAACCTCATCCCGTTCCGGGACATGGCCACCTACGTCGTGCTGTCTCTGGGGTCGAACCTGCCCGGGTTCGACCTGCCGTCGGCCGAAAGCAAGGGGCCGCAGTCCGGCACCACCCGCGGGGGCTTGCGCAACGGTCGGGTCGAGACGGCCGCGATCACCAACGTCCGCGAACTGCCCGACCAGTGGTTCGGCTACCAGGCAGCGGACCTCGTGGTGCTGGCCACCGGGACCGCCCAGGGCGAGTTCCTCGACGAGTTGTTCGACCGCGAGCGGTCGGTGCCGTTCAAGGACCGCCGGGACGCGCTGCTGGAGTGGGTCCGCCGCGGCGGCAAGCTGGTCGTCAGCGTCGGGTCGAACGCCTCGAAGGTCGCCCCGTCGGAACTGTTCCAGGGGTTCCTGCCGGCCCGGATCAAGACGGACCCGCCGACCCGCGAGGTGGAGGAACTGTCGCTTCGCTGGCAGACCGCCGGGGTCGGGGCCACCTTCCAGCCGCTCGCCCCGAAAGTCGGAGACCGGTTCAAGGTGGCGCAGTTGGTGGTGACGCTGGCCCGGCCGGCCCGGGTGCTGATCCCACAGGCCGGCGACGCCCTCGACGACCCGGCCCGGGCCGAGTTGCCGGTCGTCGTCCAGGCCCCCTATGGGCTGGGACGGATCACCGTCGTGGCCTTCGACCTCGACCAGTCCCCGTTCGCCGACTTCCCGAAGAAGGCCCAGTTCTGGGACTGGCTCCTCCGCAACGCCGGGTCGGAACGGTCCGCCTTGGCCACCGACCGGCAGACGAACCAGTACCAGTACGGCTCCTACGGCGTCACCGACACCGAGGACGAGTACGCGGCCGCACTGCGGCAGCACATCGACACCTTCGAGGGTGTGCCGGTCATCTCGTTCGGCTGGGTGGCCCTGTTCATTGTTCTGTACACGCTCCTGATCGGGCCGGTCGAGTACCTGTTCCTCAAGAAGGTGCTGGGCCGGCTGGAGCTGACCTGGATCACGTTCCCGGTGATCGTGTTGTCGGTCAGCGCGGCAGCGTATTTCACCGCATACGCGATCAAGGGCAACGACCTGAAGCTCAACAAGGTAGACGTGGTGGACGTGGACCTGGCCGGCGGCCGGGTGTACGGGCGGACGTGGCTGACCGTCTTCAGCCCGCGGATCGACAGCTACACGATCACCGTGGAGCCGAAGGAGGGCTGGGCGGTCCCGCGGCCGGACGGCCCGACGCCGCCGCCGCTGGTGGACTGGATGGGCGGCGGCCGCGGCGGTGGGAGTAGCATCCTGAGCCGCGGGTACGCCTACAACGTGGACCCGGACGCCCGGGTGATCGGCGACGCTTTGGTGCGCGTGCCGATCCAGGTCTGGTCCACCAAGGCGTTCACCGCGAACTGGTCCGGGTTCACCAACAAGGGGACTCCTCCGGTGTCCGCGGAACTCTCCCACCCGGCGGGCGACCCGGCTGCGGTCCAGGGGTCGTTCGTCAACAACCTGCCGGTGACAAGCCTCCGCGAGCCGATCCTGTTCTACGCCGGCGTCGCGTACAAGCTCCCGACCCTGACCCCGGGCCAACGCGTGGCCGTGCCTGCCACCCGGCAGGGCGTCGGTTTGCAGCCGGACAACGACTGGGTCACTCGCAACGGGTACGTCAACCTGGGCGGCCTCCAGACTACCGCCAACCAGTGGGGCGGCCGCCCGCAGCAGGCCGCCACGACGTCGAACCTGTCGCTGTGGGGGGCGCTGTTCCACGAGCGGGCGGTAAAGCAGGGGTCGCTCGGCAACGCGACCATGCGGGATCTCGACCAGTCATGGCGTCTGGACGAGGGGAACCGCAACGAGGCGATTCTGGTGGCCCGGGTGGAAACCGCCGCCGGGACCGCAAATGAAGTCCTGGGCGATCCGGCCGGGGCATCGCCGACGAGGCTGTGGCTGAAGGGCCTGCCGCAACCGGGGGCGACCCCGCCGGACATCCCCGGCACGCTGCGACAGGAGACGTACATCCGGGTATACATCCCAATCGCCCCGGCCGGCGGGCGGAAATAATATTCTGATGTACACTAAATATGAGTGTGGCAAGCTGATTCTTGTAGGGTGGGTCGAGTCTTCGAGGCCCACCGTCCGGGCGAACAC
>DATLIF010000301.1:0-2611 GCA_035539575.1 Fimbriiglobus sp.
CATACTCGTTGAAGGAAGGGATCTCGGACGGGTTCCTGGCCCCGTACGAATTGGTGAAGATCTCCCTCGACGTGGACGCCAACGACTTCCGGCCCGAGCGGGGCGAACAGGACAAGTACGGGCAAGAAATTGAGGACCGGGTCTACACAACCAGAAGGACTTCGACCGGACGCTCGTCATCGATGAGCGCACGAAGCGGGTCGCCCGCCGGGGGCGGAACAGGTCAGCAGGGGTTCTCGTCCCCGGTGTCGGGCTCGAACTCCGCCATCAGCGACTCGCAGACCTCGCGGCAGAGCTTCTCGACGAGCGGGTCGGACAGCCGGTAGAAGACCTGGAGCCCTTCCTTCCGCCGCTCGACCAGACCGGCGTTCCTGAGCACCCGCAGGTGCTTGGACACCTTCGAGTGGTCGCACCCGGTCGCCCCCACGATCGAGGTGACGTTCTGCTCGTCCCCCTTCATCAGGCAGTGGATGACCGCCAGCCGGGTCGGGTCGGCTAGCACGCCGAACCGCTCCGCCATCGCCTCGTAGAACCGCCGCTGCTTCTCGTCGGTCGCCATCCGCGCCACCCGTCTTGAGCCGGTTTCACCCCGCCGCCGGCTGTCTGCGGGGCTGGCGGGAATCGTCACGCCGTGCGCTGGGCGGCACTTCACACCGGGTCACCGGAGCAGACCTGTCGTGTCGGTGTGTCCGCGGTGGGACGGGGGCCGGGGCGTCTGCGTGTGGGTGCGACCGTCATTCTACCCCCCATCCCTGTCGGGTTGCGACAAACGCGCCGGTTCGAGCCAGCCGGGCGCACTATTTGCTTCGAAACGCAAATACTGACCGCCCGTGTCGCCCGCCCCAGAGTAGCCGCCATGCTGCCAGCCACGAGCCGACGAGTCCCGCGGCACACCGCCGCCCACGTCAACCAGCAGATCCGCGAAGAAACCCGGCGCAACGTCGAGCGGGTCGCGGCACAGGCGCCGGCGGCCGTCGACCGGCGGGTGCGGGAACTGGACGCCGAGTGGGACATCGAGCGGACCCTGGAGGCCAACGCCGCCACCCTGACGGCCGTCGGGGCCGGGCTGGCGCTGCTGGTGGACCGCCGGTTCGCGCTGGTGCCGCTGGTAGTCGGCAGCTTCCTGCTCCAGCACGCGGTCCAGGGGTGGTGCCCGCCGCTGCCGGTGTTCCGCCGGATGGGCGTCCGCACCCAGACCGAGATCGACGAGGAGAAGGCCGCCCTGAAGGCCCTCCGCGGCGACTTCCGGGACGTCGGCGGCGACACCCCGCGCCAGCAGGCTGTCGACGCCCTGGCCGCCGCCCGCGGCTGACCGGAACGAACTCCTGATTCTCGCCCGGAGGGAAGCGATGTCCGGCGACGACTGGTTTGTACTCCTGGTTCTGGCCGGGTTCCTGGTTCTGTGGCTATTCATCCTGCCGCGGATGGGGCTGGGGTGAGGCCCGCGCACGGGGTGCCAGTTGGGCACCCGCAAGCACACGCGGGAGGACGGCCACACCACGCCGGAGGAGGGGACGCCGTGACAAACCCGCTGGCCATCAAGTCGTGGTCGCCCTACGCCGTCGGCGTCGGGATCGGCCTATTGAGCGGGTTCGCGTTCGCGACGGCGGGCCACCCGCTCGGCATCACCACCGCGTTCGAGCACACCGCCGCCCTGACGGAGAAGGCGGTGGTGCCGGGCGTCGAGCAGTCCAACGGGTACTTCGCCGCCAGGAGCGCCGAGGGGAAGCCACCGAAGATCGGCTGGGAGTGGATGCTCGTCCTCGGCGTGTTCGTCGGGGCGTTCCTCAGCTCCCGGCTGTCCGGCGACCGCTCGTCGGAGGCCGTGCCCGCCCTGTGGCGGTGGCGGTTCGGCGGCAGCGTCGAAGTGCGACTGGCCGCGGCGTTCCTCGCCGGGGGCGTGATGATGTTCGGTGCGCGTCTGGCCGGCGGCTGCACCAGCGGCCACGGCGTCAGCGGGAACCTGCAACTGGCGGTGTCCAGCATAGTGTTCTCGGTCGTGTTCTTCGCGGTCGCCACGGCGGTCGCGTTCGCCCTGTACGGGCGGGAGGGAGCGGCCCGTGTTTGACTCACCTGACAGGCTGCTGCTGGGCCTCGCGACCGGGGTCGCGTTCGGCGTCCTGCTCCAGAAGGGGCGGGTGGCGAAGTTCCCGGTCATCGTCGGCCAGTTCCTGCTGCGGGATTGGACCGTGGTGAAGATCATGGGGACCGCCGTGGTAGTCGGCGCGGCCGGCGTCTACGCCCTGGCCGCCGCCGGGCACGCCGACCTGCACGTCCGGCCGCTCTTGTTGGGCGGCGTCCTGCTCGGCGGTGTGCTGTTCGGGGTGGGCCTCGCGGTCCTCGGCTACTGCCCCGGCACCACCGTCGCCGCGTGCGGCGAGGGTCGGCAGGACGCGGTGGCCGGCGTGCTGGGGATGTTCGCCGGCGCGCTCGCGTTCGTGGCCGCGTGGCCGGCACTCCAGCCGGTCATCAAGGGGCTGGGTGACCACGGAAAGCTGACGCTCCCCGACGTCACCGGCACCTCGCCGTGGCTCTGGATCGCGGGGCTGGCGGCCGAGCGGACCCTGCTGGCGTGGGTCCGCACCGGGCTGGCGCTGATGGGGTTCGGGTT
>DATLIF010000302.1:0-3912 GCA_035539575.1 Fimbriiglobus sp.
ACTCGACCCACCCTACGAAAGACAGAACATGCTCCTCCCCATCTCCCGCCGCGACTGGTTGTCCCGCACCGGCTGCGGGTTCGGCGCGCTGGCGCTGGCCGGCCTCTCGACCGCGCACGCCGCGTCCGCCAACCCACTGGCCCCGAGGGCGCCGCACTTCGCCCCGCGGGCCAAGCGGGTCATCTTTCTGTTCATGCAGGGCGGCGTCAGCCACGTCGATTCGTACGACTACAAGCCGCGGCTGGCCCAGGCCGACGGCAAGAAGTTCGAGTTCGACGACGCCCGCATCATCGCCAAGACGGGGATGAGCGCCACCCCGCAGCGAGTCATGCAGTCGCCCTGGAAGTTCGCACAGCACGGCCAGTCCGGCCGGTGGGGCTCGGACCTGTTCCCCGAGACGAACCGCCTCGTGGACGACCTGTGCTTCGTCCACTCGATGCACACCGACGGCGTGGCGCACGGCCCGGCGACGCTATTTTTGCATTGCGGCTCGACCACCTTCGTCCGCCCGTCGGTCGGGTCGTGGGCGGTCTACGGCCTGGGCTCGGAGAGCGAGAACCTGCCGGGCTTCGTTTCCATTGCCCCGTCCGCCGGCAACGGCGGGGCACGCAACTACGGCAACGCCTTCCTGCCGGCCGTCTACCAGGGGACCGCTGTCGGCAAGGCCGGCGGCCCCGCGTCCGAGGCGACCATCCGCAGCCTGACCGGCACTCTCCCGGCCAACGACCAGCAGGCCCGCTTCGACCTCCTCCGCGACCTGCACGCCGAGCAACTGAAGCGCCGCCCCGGCGACGCCGAACAGGAGGCGGTCGCCAACTCCTTCGAGCTGGCCTGGCGGATGCAGCACAACGCCCCGGACGTACTCGACGTGTCGAAGGAATCGGCCGAGACACACAAGCTCTACGGTATCGGCGTGAAGGCGACCGACAACTTCGGCCGGCAATGCCTGATGGCCCGGCGGATGTGCGAGGCGGGGGTGCGCTACGTCCAGGTCACATACGGCGACAACACCGCCAACCCAGCCTGGGACCAGCACTCCAACCTGCCCAAGCACGGCGACCACGCGAGGGCCGTCGATAAGCCGATCGCGGGACTGCTGACCGATCTGAAGCGGCGTGGGTTGTTGGAAGACACCCTCGTCTGGTGGGGCGGCGAGTTCGGCCGGACGCCGTACGCTGAGAAGAACGGTACCGGCCGCGACCACAACCCGGGCGGCTTCACCGTCTTGCTGGCCGGCGGCGGGCTGAAGCGCGGCTTCGCCCACGGCGAGACCGACGAGTTCGGCGCCCAGGCGGTGCGGGACAAGGTCCACATGCACGACCTGCACGCGACGATCCTGCACCTGCTCGGGCTGGACCACGAGCGGCTGACCTACCGGTACGCCGGCCGCGACTTCCGCCTGACCGACGTCCACGGCCGGGTGATCCGCGACATCCTGGCCTGACACTCACCGAGAAGTTCCGTGACTCGCCGCATCGTCCGTCCCGACCGGCTCGACCACGACTCCCCCGGCCGCCGGGACTATTGGGTCGCGCTCGAACATGACAGCATCTGGGGCGACCACCTCATCCCGCTGACCGTGTTCGTCGGCCCACAGGCCAGGGACGGTGAAGGACTGGTCGCGTTCGGCTCCAACCACGGCAACGAGTACGAGGGGCCGGTCGCCCTCAAGCACCTTCTCCGCGAGATCAACCCGGACGACGTGCTCGGCCGAATCATCCTGGTGCCGGTCCTCAACCCGTCGGCGTTCCTGGCCGGCACCCGCGAGAGCACGCCGGACGACCGTGTGAATCTGAACCGTGCGTTCGTGCCAGGGGCGGGCACGACGCCGGCGCTGGCCGGCATCACCCACCGCATCGCGGCGTTCGTGCGTGAGTTCATCTGGCCGCGGGTCCACGTCGTTCTCGACCTGCACTCCGGCGGCGACGTGGCCCGCTTCGCGCTGTGCGCCAACTACCACCCAGTGGACGACCCCGAACAGGGTAAGAAGATCGAGGAGACCGCCCGCTGGTTCGGGACGCCGTGCCTGATGGTGTACCAGAACCAGACGCCCGGCCTGCTGCCCAGCGAGGCGGAGCGGCTCGGCAAGATCACCGTCGGCACGGAACTGGGCTGGGGCCGCGCGGTGAACGTGGACGGCGTGCGGTACGGCCGGCAGGGCGTCCGCGCCGCGGCGATCAACCACGGCCAGCTCCGCGGCGTGATCGAGCCGATCGGCTTCCACAAGGCCGGCACCCAGCGCAAGCTCGAGATGGTGGACCGGGACTGCTTCACCGTCGCACCGTTCGCCGGCCACTACGAACCGCTGGTCGAGTGCGGCACCCGGGTGTCGCGCGGCCAGACCGTGGGCCTCCTGCACGACTTCGACCACATCGACGCCGACCCGTGGCCGGCCGTCGCGGGCGTGGATGGCGTGGTGCTGGCGCAGGCGTGGGTCGCCCCGGTTCCGCGCGGGCAGCACATCGTGGTCGTCGGACGTGAGATCGACTAACCGGTTAGCCGCGAGGCGTCAGCCGAGCGCGAGAGACTGCCCATGAAGATCACCGAGGTCGTCTGCCAGATCGTCCGCATCCCGGCAGTCCAGGCGAAGACGGCCAGCAGCCAGGACTCGGTCCTCGTCCGCGTCCGCACCGACACCGGGCTGGAGGGCATCGGCGAGGCGGACTCGTCCCCGGAGGTGGTCAAGGCGATCATCGACGCCCCGTTTAGCCACAACATCGCCTGCGGTCTGCGGCAACTCCTGGTCGGCGAGAACCCGCTGGAGACCGACCGCCTCTGGCAGCAGGTCTACCGCAAGACCATGTATTTCGGCCGGCGGGCGGTCGGGATCACCGCGATGGCCGCGGTGGACATGGCCCTGTGGGACCTGAAGGGCAAGCACCTCGGCGAGCCGATCCACCGGCTGCTCGGCGGCAAGTTCCACGACCGCATCCCCGCCTACGCCTCGATCCTCTTCGGCAAGACTGGCGACGAGACGGCAAGGATCGCCGAGCGCTGGCGGGAGGCCGGCTACCGAGCGGTGAAGTTCGGCTGGGAGCCGATGGGCCAGTCCGAGGCGCTGGACGTGGACCTCGTCCGCGGCGCCCGCCGGGGGATGGGCGACGACGGCACGGTGCTGATCGACGCCGGCTGCGTCTGGGACGCCCGGACCGCGCTCCAGCGGGCTCACGCGTTCGCCGACTCTCGCATCGGCTGGCTAGAGGAGCCGCTGAGTGCCGATGACTACGAGGGCTACCGGTGGCTGCGCGACCGCTCGCCGGTGCCGATCGCCGCCGGGGAGGAGGAGTGCGGCCGGCAGGCGTTCCGCCCGCTAATCGACGGCCGGTGCCTGGACGTTTACCAAGTGGACATTTCGCGCAACGGGTTCACGGACGCCCTGTACGTCCGCCAGCGGGTGGAGGAGATCGGGGCGCGGCTGTGCAACCACTGCTACACCAGCCCGGTGACGGTGGCGGCGAGCCTGCACTGGCTGAGCACCTGCCAGGGCGCGTTCATCTTCGAGGACTGCGTCGAGGACTCGCCGCTGCGGCACGAGTTGACGCACGAGAAGGTGCAGGCCGTGGACGGGTGGATCGCGGTCCCCGACCGCCCGGGACTCGGCGTGACGCTGGACGAGGACTTTGTCGCGCGGCACCTGATCGCCGAGTCCCGGTAGCCGTTAGTCCCGTTGTCGTTTCGGCGTAGCGAGCCGCCGACGCCAGTCGGCGGGTCTCAGCCCGTCACCCGCCGACTGGCGTCGGCGGCACGCTAGAGACAACCGAAACCAGTCTAGAGCAGCTCGGCGATCCTTGCCGTCTCGTCGCCAGTCTTGCCGAAGAGGATCGAGGCGTAGGCGGGGATGCGGTCGTGGAACTTGCCGCCGAGCAGCCGGTGGATCGGCTCGCCGAGGTGCTTGCCCTTCAGGTCCCACAG
>DATLIF010000303.1:0-12625 GCA_035539575.1 Fimbriiglobus sp.
CCCCTCTCCCGCAAGGGGAGAGGGGATCAGACGGCAGAGGATTATCGATGAGCGAACTGGTCAAGCTAACCCGCGACGGCGACGTCGGGGTGGTCACGATCGACAACCCGCCGGTCAACGCGCTCAGCCCGGAGGTGATCGAGGGGATCTCCGCCGCTGTGCGGTCGCTCCGCCAGGACGATGCGATCAAGGCCGTCGTCCTGGCCGGCGCCGGCCGGACCTTCAGCGGCGGCGCGGACATCAAGGAGTTCGGCAAACTCACCTCCGGGAAGAAGTCGCTCGACGTGGGCTTCCACCCGCTGCTCGACGCCCTGGAGGACTCTCCCAAACTGGTGGTCTGCGCCATCCACGGGACCGCGTTCGGCGGCGGGCTGGAGATGGCGATGGCGTGCCACTACCGGGTGGCCACGTCGGACGCCCAGGTCGGCCAGCCGGAGGTCAAGATCGGACTCATACCTGGTGCGGGCGGCACACAACGACTGCCCCGGCTGGCAGGCGTCGCGAAGGCCGCCGAGATGTGCGCCGGCGGCGAACCCGTCCGCGCCGCGGACGCCCTGGCCGCCGGCATCCTCGACAGGCTCATCGAGGGCGACCTGGTGCCGGGCGCCGTCGCCTTCGCGCGGGAAGTTGTCGCGAAGGGTGGGCCGCCGCGCAAGACCCGCGACCTGACGGCGAAACTGGGTAGCACCGCGGCCAACGCACCGGTCCTGGCCTTCGTCCGCGAGCAGGTTCGGAAGAAGGCCCGCGGCATGACGGCCCCGTTCAAGGCGGTCGATGCGGTCGAGGCGGCCGTCACGCTGCCGTTCGACGATGGCATCAGGCGGGAAGCCGAACTCTTCCGCGAATGTCTGTTCTCGGACCAGTCGAAGGCCCTGATCCACGTCTTCTTCGCCGAGCGTGAGGTCGCCAAGGTTCCCGGCATCACCAAGGACACGCCGCGCATCCCGATCAAGAAGGCGGCAGTCGTCGGGTCCGGCACGATGGGCGGCGGCATCGCCATGACCTACGCCAACGCCGGCATCCCGGTCCTGCTCAAGGAAGTGGACCAGGCGGCACTCGACCGCGGCCTGGCGACGATCCGGAAGAACTACGCTAACACCGTGCAGAAGGGCCGGCTGACGCAGGCGCAGATGGACGAGCGGCTCGCCCGCATCGAGCCGACCCTCGGCTACGACCGCTTCGCGGAGGCCGACATCATCGTCGAGGCGGTCTTCGAGGGCATGGCCCTGAAGAAGCAAGTCTTCGCCGAACTGGACAAGGTGGCCCGGCCGGACGCCATCCTGGCGTCGAACACCTCGACCCTGAACATCGACGAGATCGCGTCGGCCACGACCCGGCCGCGGCAGGTGATCGGCCACCACTTCTTCAGCCCGGCCAACGTGATGAAGTTGCTGGAGATTGTCCGCGGCAAGCAGACCAGCTCCGAGGTGATTGCGACTTCGATGGAGCTGGCAAAGCGGCTGGGTAAGGTCGGCGTGCTGGTCGGCAACTGCCGCGCGTTCGTCGGCAACCGCATGTTCGACCCATACATCCGCGAGGCGCAGTTCCTGGTCGAAGAAGGTGCGGCTATCGAGGAGGTGGACGCGGCCCTGACCGCCTTCGGCATGGCGATGGGTCCGCTGGCGGTCCTCGACCTGGCCGGCCTGGACGTGGGCTGGCGCGTCAGGAAGGAAGGCGGCTTCTTGCAGCCGGCAGGGCGGAAGGCGTTCCAGGCCGAGGACCGGCTCTGCGAGATGGGGCACTTCGGCCAGAAGACCGGGGTCGGCTGGTATCGTTACGAAGGGGGCCTGCGGGCGCCGCAGCCGAACCCGGAAGCGGCCCGGCTCGCCGAGGAAGCGGCCCATCAGTCGGGCATCGAGCGGCGAACAGTCGCGGCGGACGAGATCGTCGAGCGCACCGTGTACGCGCTGGTCAACGAGGGCGCCCGTATTCTGGAGGAGGGCATCGCCCTGCGGGCCGGGGACATCGACGTGATTTACGTCTACGGCTACGGCTTTCCGCCGCACCGCGGCGGCCCGATGTGGTACGCCGACGCGGTCGGGCTGAAGACGGTTTATGACCGCGTCCGCCGGTTCGAGGAGCAGCACGGGCCGTCGTGGGCTCCAGCGCCGTTGCTGACGCAACTCGCCGCGGACGGCAAGACGTTCGCGGACTTCGACCGGGAGCGGGCCTCCGCCCGGTGAACGATGGACCTGACGCCGCTGCCGGTCACGCACCGGGCCGTGATCCCGGAGGCGTACCTGGACGAGATGGGCCACATGAACGTGACGTGGTACACCCACCTGTTCAGCCAGGCGGCGTGGGGCATGTTCCGGATGGTCGGCCTGGACGAGGCGTACTTCGCGGCCAACCGGTCCGGCACGTTCGCGCTGGCCCAGCACTTCCGCTATCTGAGGGAGGTGCGGCTCGGCCAGCATGTCACCCTCCGCAGCCGCGTCCTGGGCCGGACCGAGAAGCGGTGGCACACGATCCACTTCATGACAATCGACGAGCCCGGCGTGCTGGCCGCCACCGCGGAGGCCGTCAGCACCCACGTGGACATGGCGGTGCGGCGGTCGTCGCCGATGCCGCCGGCCGTCGCGGCCGCGATCGACCGGTTGCTGACGGAGCACACACGACTGGGCTGGGACGCGCCAGTCTGCGGCGCAATCAAGCCTTGAGAGGGCGGACCGATGACGAGCTTCCGCAACCTGGCCGAGGCCCACCGCCGACAGGCGGAGCAACTCGGGCCGCAGGTCGCCGTGCGCTTCAAACGCGACGGCCGCTACCAGGATCTGTCCTGGTCGGACTACCGGGCCGACGCGCTGGCGTGCGCCGCGGCACTGGTCGAGGCGGGCATCAAGCCCGGCGACCGCGTCGGGCTGCTGGGGGAAAACCGGGTCGAGTGGATGCTCGCCGACCTGGGCATCCTCACGGCCGGGGCCGTCACCGTCTCGCCGCACTCGTCGCTGAGCGCCCGGCAGGTCCACTTTCAGTTGCGCGACGCCGGCGCTCGCTTCCTGTTCGTCTCCACGGCCGCCCAACTCGACAAGGTGCGCCAGGTCCGCGGCGAGTTGCCGACACTCGAAGGCGTTGTCGTGTTCGATGCGTCGGCGGCCGGCGATGACGCGGCATCGTGGGACGACTTCCTCCGCCGCGGCCGCCAGGCGATGCCCCGCCTCGCGGACGAGCTGGCCGGCCGCGAAGCGGCGCTGGGCCTCGACGACCTGGCGACGATCATGTACACGTCCGGCACCACCGGCGACCCGAAGGGGGTGATGCTGACGCACGGCAACATCCTCAGCAACGCCGCCGCGTGCCTGGTGGTCGAGCCGCTGCGGCCCGGCGACGTCAACCTGGCCTGGCTGCCGCTGAGCCACATCTACGGCCGGACGGTCGATTTCTACGAGCGGCTCGTCGGCGGCGGAACGATCTGCCTCGCCGAGTCGGCCGAGACGGTCGTGGCCAACCTGGCCGAGGTTCAGCCCACTCACCTGTCTTGTGTGCCGCGGTTCTACGAGAAGCTCCTGGCGGCCGTCGGCTCGCCGGACCCGGCAGTCACGGCCGCGAAGCTCCGCGCGATCTTCGGCCCGCGGATGCGGTTCCTCGGCTCCGGCGGCGCGCCGCTGCCCGCCGCCATCGAGAAGACGTTGCGCGACGCCGGGCTGCCGATCCTACCCGGCTACGGGCTGACGGAGAGTTCGCCCGTCATCACGTTCAACCTGTCGGGTCGCAACCGGCCTTACACGGTCGGGGTGGCGCTGCCCGGCGTCGAGGTGAAGATCGCGCCGGACGGCGAGGTGCTGTCGCGCGGGCCGCACATCATGCCCGGCTACTGGAACAACCCCGAGGCGACCGCCGAGGCGGTCCGCGACGGCTGGCTGCACACCGGCGACCTGGGGTCGCTCGACGCGGACGGGTTCCTCAGCATCACCGGCCGCAAGAAGGAGCTGCTGGTCCTCTCCAACGGCAAAAAGGTCGTCCCGCCCCACATCGAGGGGCTGCTGGTGGCCGACGAGTGCATCGACCAGGCCGTCGTCTGCGGCGAGGGGAAACACTACCTGACCGCCCTGATCGTGCCGAACTGGGACAACCTCCGGCGTGCGATCGCCGATTGCGGATTGAGTACCGAGGGATGCGACTCGGAGGACGACCTGTGCCGGCACCCGGCCGTCCGGGAGGTGGTGCGCAAGCGGGTCGTGCAGCGGCTGGCCGATGTGGCCGGCTACGAGCAGGTGAAGAAGTTCGTCGTCCTGCCGCGGCCGTTCACCGTGGCGGCGGACGAGATGACGGTCAGCCTGAAGCTGCGCCGCAACGTCGTCCTCGCGAAGTACCAGGGCGAACTGGACGAGTTGTACCGCGAGTAACTGGGGCATGTCATGGCCGCGTCGATCTCCCTGACGGGCAAGGTTGCGATCGTCACCGGCGGCGGGCGCGGCATCGGCAAGGCCATCGCCCGGCGGCTGGCCGAGGCGGGTGCGGGCGTCGCCATCGCCAGCCGCAAGCTGGAGAACCTTCAGGCCACCGCCGATGAGTTCGCCTCCCTGCCGGGGAAGGTGGTCCCGGTCGCGTGCCACGTCGGCCGACTCGATCAACTGGAAGCCCTGGTCCGCGAGACGGAAACGCGACTGGGGCCGATCGACATCCTGGTCAACAACAGCGCCACGAACATCGGGCAGGGGCCAGCCTTGGACGTGACCGACGAGATGCTGGACAAAATGGTGGAGGTTAACGTCAAGAGCGCCCTGCGGCTGGTCCGGCTGACGGTCCCGCGGATGATCGAGCGCAAGAGCGGCGGGTCGGTCATCAACATCGCTTCGATCTCGGGGCTGCGGCCGCAACCCGACGGCCTCTTGTACAGCTTCACCAAGGCTGGGCTCATCATGATGACGCGGAGCTGGGCTCGCGAGTTCGGCACGCACGGCGTGCGCGTCAACGCCATCGCACCCGGCCTGATCCAGACCGACTTCAGCGCGTACTTCTGGCAGGATGAACATCACCGCGCTCGCGTCGAGTCCGAGCAGCCGATCCGGCGCATCGGCCGGCCGGACGAGATCGGCTACGCCGCACTGTACCTCGCCTCCGACGAGGCGTCCTTCGTGACGGGGCAGGTGTTCGTGCTGGACGGCGGCGCGACCGCCTGAGGAGTCAACTCGGGTCCGTCATGGCTTCTTGCCCGCAGGCGTCCCGACCCGGTCTACGAGTTCCCGCGCCTTGCCGATCACCCGTTCCTCGACCGTGTCCGCGAACGGGCCGGGGTGCGGGTAGGTCGAGTACCTCATCGCCCCGCCGCCCTCGTACCCGCCTTCCTTGAGGACCCGCTTGCTCGGCACATAGGCGAACACGTCGTTGGAGTACCCGGCCACCCACACGGCCGGGCCGGCCCCGCCGAGTTCCTTCTTCAGCCGGAGCGAGTAATCGACCACCGTCTCGCCCGGCAACGCGACCAGCAGCAGATCGTCGCCGAAGCGCACCGCCTGCACCGGGGCGGCATAGCTCGTCGGCAACTTGCCGTTGGCCTCCAGGTGCTTGAGCAGCCGTTCCGCCCGGTTCCGCTCGTAAGTGTCCTTCGAGGTTTCCTTCCGCCGGATCAGGTCGTCCTTCGACGGGACCGGGACGGCGTAGTCGATGACGGCGAGGTCGAGGGCAGCCCGGAGTGGGCCGCGGACCGGGCGGGCGCGCGTCTGGAACGCGGCGGCGACGGCGTTCGCGAGCGCCTCGCCGTGCTGGCGGGCCAGGTCCTGGGTGCCGCGGGGGTACGGGTTCTGGTCCCCGCCGCAGCCGGACAGGAACAGCGCCGCCGCGCCGGGGTTGGCCCGCTCGATGAACTCCTGGGCGTACCCGGCGTAGTCGCCGCACCACTGGTAGAAGGCGAGGGTGGTGTTGTGGCAGGCGTACCCGAACAGGACCGCACGCGGCTTGCCGTCCGCACCCTCGACGCGCAACACCGGCACGTCGTGATCGACCGGGCCGTCCGGGTTCGGGCTGTTCGCCCACCCCTCGGCCACCGGCAGCCGGCGGTTCATCGCGAACCCGCACCGGGCGCGGACGTAAGTCAGCCGTGCGGGCGCAAGGTTCTTCAGCGCCGCCCCGACCAGGTCGAGGAGTTGCCCCTCCAGCTTCCGGGCGTAAGCCGTCGCCTGCTTCGCCCGCTCCGGCGTCTCGCCCGGCCGCGGAACATCGCCGGTGCGTAACTCCGGGCCGCAGTGGGTGTGCGAGCAGTTGACGAGCAGCCCCTCGGCCGGCAGCCGGTGCTTCTCCCGCACAGCATCCGCCAGCCGGTCCCGCAAGGACCGGGGGACGCTGACCAGGTCGAGCGTCACGACCACGAGCCGGGTGCCGCCGGCGTCCTCGACGGCCAGGGCCTTGGCGTACAGTTCCTGGGCCGTGCCCTCGGAGGGCTTCGTTCGGGAGGCGTACCCGGCCATCCACATCGGCTCGGTCGGGGTGATGACGGCCGTCGCGACCCCGGCCTTCCAGTCCGCCGGCGGGTCGGCCGCGAACACAGCGGGCACCAGGGTCGCTACCAGTGCCAGTGAGGCGAACGAACGCATGGCGAGAACTCCCGGGCGTGGGCAGGACGTTGCACCGGTCTGGTCGGGTAGGTCCAGCGAGTCTTCGAGCGCCAGCCCACCGGCCGGGCAAGGATACCAAGGTTGCCACTTCTGGAGGTGGCAATCTGGCATCCTTGCCCTATCTTTTCAGTCGCCGCCTCAACCAGCAGGGGTCAGGTGGGCAGATTGCCACTTCGGGATGTGGCAATGTGGCAATCTGTTCCCCATCCGAGCGTCCGAGCCGACCCGCCATGCCATAGTGTTCATAAGTCCAGAGCACCGGATGTCAAGCCGGCACGGTGGGTCGGCGCCCGAAGACTCGCTCGACCCCACCCGGCACGTCTGGTTGCCGCACAGGGGGTCATTTGCCGCCGGGCGGGCCCTTGATGGCTTTGCCCTTCTTCTGCCAGTATTCCAGGAACTCGGCGACCAGCTTCCCGGACGGCTCGGCGCCGGCGCGGTGCTCGGCGATCGTGTGGCCGAAGTAGTGGCTGATCCACCCCTCGACGCGGTCCGCCGAACCGTCGATGAACCGGTCGAGTTCGTCGATCGAACAGCTCAGCGGGAAGATCTCCTCGACGACGATCGGCTTCCCCGAGTCGTAGACGGCCAGGGCGGCGAGGTCCCTCTCCAGCTTGCCGGCCCCCGGGTAGAAGTGGACGCTCACGAAGTCGAGGTGCCGCCCAACCTGCGGCGAGTAGAAGAGCGGCTTCGCCGTCGGCCAGACCTGCGCCCAGGGGATGACGCCGACGGTCACGAGCCCGTCCTTGTCGTGCTTGCGGATCGCCGTGACGAGCGTCTTGACCCACGCCTCCGCGATGTCCTTGCTGTCCCGCCCGGCGGGCTTGTTGCTGATGCGCTGGACGAAGTAGAAGCCGCCGAGTTCGCCGCCGAGCCAGGGCTGTTCGCCCGCCTTGGCCTCGCCGATGACCGGCTCGTTCATGAGGTCGTAGCAGAAGACGGCCGGGTGCCCGGCGCAGGTCTTCGCGATCGCCTCCCAGAACCGGGCCTGCACCTTCCAGCGGTCGGCCTCGGCGAGCTTGTCGTACCAGGCCGGGACCCGCTTGAGGCGGTAGCACCCCAGGCCGGTGAGGTCGAGGTACAGGCCGGTGTCGCGGGCCAGGTCGAGGAGCTTCTTCAGGCGGGCGAGCTGCGTCTCATCGACCCGGTCCTCCGCCGCCATGTACGTCCCGACCTGGAGGTGCCAGCGGACGACGTTGCCGCCGAGCTTGCGCATCTCACGGAAGTCGGCCTCGATCCGCGGCCACCCGTCGGCCCAGTCCTCCTCGGCGAGGTGCTCGAACTTGCCAAGGTAGTTGAACCCCCACGGGGCGAACCGCTTGCCGGAGTCGGCCAGCACAAACGTCTTCCCGTCGCCGGAGACGCGCACCCGTTCCATCTTGGTGGCTGGCGGCGTATCACCGCCAGCGGCCTGGCCTGTGGCGATCGCCGTCGCCAGCATCGCGGCTACGGCGAACACGCTACACCGGCCGGCCGTCGGCACATGCTGCGTCGTCATCGGATTGCCCTCGCGGTTCGGGCGTCATTCTACGATCCGCCGTCCGGTGTCATCCGCAGGCCGTCCCCGCGCCGACCCGGAAGGTGTGGCCGTCGGGGTGCCGCAGGTGGAACTCGCGGATGCCCCACGGCTCGTCCGTCGGCGGGTGCGTCACGGTCATGCCGTGTTGCAGCGCGAGGGCATGGGCGGCGTCCACGTCGGCCGGGCGGCCGAGGAACCAGCTTATCCACACGCCGCCGGTGTCGTCGGTCGCGTGCCGGGGCAGCGGTCCGCCCCGCGACCCCTGCGCCCCCAGGCACAGGAAGATCTCGACCTGACCGCTGCCGACCGCCCCGAACGTCGGCGGGCTGCCCCAGTCCCAGAGTTTCCGCCACCCGAGCTTCTCGAACCAGTCGAAACTGGCGGCCATGTCGGACACGTTCAGGATCGGGGTCAGGCACTTGACGTCCATCGTCCCCTCGGGTGATAGGAAAGAGTGGGGATCGTATGCCCGGTGGACGTACCGCAACAAGGTGAGTTGACCGGCGACGCAAGCGTTCGAGGAGTCTTGATGCCACGCCACCGGATCGAGGCCGAGGCGGTGATCGACGCGCCCGCGGACCGGGCGTACGCGATCATCGCGGACTACCGCGACGGGCACCCGCGCATCCTGCCCCGGCCGCCGTTCGTCTCCCTGGAGGTGGAACAGGGCGGCGTCGGCGAAGGGACGGTGATCCGGTTCGCGATGCGCGTCCTCGGCCGCACCCGCACGATGCGGGCCGCGATCACCGAGCTGGAGCCCGGCCGGACGCTCGTCGAGACCGACCTGGACGGGAACGTCGTCACGACGTTCATGGTCGATCCCGTCGAGGACGGCCGGAAGGCGCGCGTCGTGATCGCGACCGAGATGAACGTCCCGGGCGGACCGCTCGGGTGGCTGCAACGGGCGCTGGTCACCCGAATCCTGCGCCCGGTGTACGTCCGGGAGATCGCCCAGTTGGCAGTTGTAGCGAGAGCGAATGGCCGTACGACCTAGCGTGCTCCTCCTGGCCCAGGGGGAGTATACGGCACACCTGCCTCGTGTCGGGATGGTGGAAGACGTCCGTGCTGGCTACGGCCGTCGCCCGGCGCAATCGTTCGGATTCCGTGTCCTGGTCGGTGGGCACCTCCCGACTCCCTGGGTGAACACAGATCTGGGGGCGAACCTGGTCGGGAGTTCCGCTGTCGCCCCGAGACTGATGTGATGAGGAGATTGCGATGCGGAAGTTCTACTTGGCCCGGTTCGCGACGCTGGTCATCGCAGCCGCACGAAGTCAGCCCAGTGGAACACCAGTTCGCCCCCCCCGGTGTGGACGGGCCGGAACTCGATCAAGCCCTTTAACATTCGCCTGGTCACCTCGAACTCCAGAACCAGTTCGCTGTCTGCACCGGGCGGGACAACCTCCTGAGCCAGCGTCGTACTGGTCTTGCCGACCGGGTCGGTGAACAGGGCTTCGACCCACCCGTTCGAGGCCGCCGTCCCGGACGAGGTGACCCGGAAGGTGACGCGGAAGCGGCCGCTCGCCCGCGGGCTGAGGTACGGTCCGTACCCGACGGCCCCGGGCGCGTCCCCGTCGGACACGGTCCTGGCGTCCCCATGGGCAGTCCCCCGGCCCGCGGGGACGACGTACGAGTGGCCTGGGTAGCGGACCGTCGTCCACGGGTCCATCTCGTGGCGCAGGTTCAAGACTGAGCAGTCGAGATCCGCGTACCGGGCGAGCCGACGGTCCCGGGGCCGATCGTAGACGAGCAGGACGTACTGCCCGACGGGGGTGCGGTCGGCCGGCTCGCCGACTGCGGGGAGCAGGTTGTTGACGGCGAGTTCCCCGCCACGTTCCGGCAAGTCCATGGCCAGCACGAACTGATACCGGACCTCGCTGCGGCCGAGCGGTGGCTTCCAGTACCACTCCGCGTTGGACAGCCAGTGCTGGGCCGTCACACCGAACGGCATGTCCGGCTTCGGGACGACCGGCACGACCCGGATGCCGGACCGGGATAGCAGGTTGATCGGCTTGGCCGCCCAGTACGAGGTCAGCCCGTGGCGCAGGCCGCGTCGGCCGCATTCCTCGTCGAGCCTCCGGACGTATTCGGGGTAGAAATCGAGCGGGTCGCGGTCGCTCGACCTCGGCTCCGCCAAGCTGCTCCCGACACCGGCCACACCGAGGGCTACCGAGCCGACCACTGCGGCGGCCCGCCCGAGGACAGGGGAGCTTCCGCCTACAACAGCCGCCAGCCAGATCGGCCAGCCGAAAAACGCCAGCCCCATCGGTCCAACAAAGTAGCGGGAGAAGTGGTCCCAGCTTCCGCTCAGGACATCGGCCGACACCCGGCTGAACACGAACGCAGTCGCGACCGCGGCCAGAGCGGAGACCGAGACGAGTCGGTAGAAGGTCAGACCGGCGCGGACATGGGCCGGTGTAGCATCTGCCCATCGACCGGTCAGCCGGCGGGTGACGCCGGCCAGACCGGCGAGAGCGCAACCTACGTACCACACGGCTGCCGACAACACCAGCACGTTCCCGCCCCGGACTTCTGCCCCTACCAGTTCGACCAGCCGACCCGCGCGGGCCAGGGCACCGCCCGCTTGCGGCCCCGCCCAGTACTTCTGCAGGGGGTCGCTGGCCTCGCCCGCCAGGAGCCGGAGGGTGACGAACCCGACCGCGCACCCGGCCCCCACGGCGGCGACGGCCGCGAGGCCGCCGGCCCAGGTCACAGGTAGGTGGGAGTCCGGGGCGGGGCGCCCGAGTGCGCGCGCGGCCAGGAGCGCGGCCGCCACCGGAGCGGCGAAATACAGGCCGAACAGCCGGTCCGAGAATGTCGCCGCAGCGGCCAGTACGGCCAGCCCGAGTAACCACCCGACCCGCCCGCTGCGGGACCGGCTGCGGAGGGACCAGGCGACCATGGCGACCCCGAGCAGCCCGCATGCCGATGCCCCGTTATGGCAGACCGGCAGCAGCAGGTCCCGGGACGCACCGACGAAGAACGAGCCCGCGACCGCGCCGAGGTACGCCGCCACCGCGCACAGCACCGCGGGGACAAGGTGGCGCCGGGCCACGGGTGTTGTGACCGCGGTCGCGGCCGCGATGCCCGCGGCGACCAACATCACGAACAGGGCTGCTTCCCAGACGACCACCGCCGGGGCCGGCCGGCCGACGGCTGCCCGGACGGCGAAGTACACGGCCGTGTCCGGGAATGCGAAGTTGGCGGCCGAGAACTTGTAGCCGGACAGCGAATACCCATCGACGACCACATCTTCGTACAAGGCCGCCGGGCTCAGGAAGTCGGCCTCGAACCAGCCGTCGAGCGGCATGCAGGCGTCCCGGAGTGTGCGGTAGGATTGTACGGCCGCGCACCCGGCCAGCACCACCGCGACGGTCACCCACATCCGGTAGATGGCTCGACCCATCCCGGCCTCCCGTGTAAGCTGGGACCCGCGAACCGAGTGACCGTTGCGGGGGACATCGCTCGGACCGTGCCGGCCAACCACCCTCCACTTCGGCCCGTGTGGCCGTGCGCCTTAGCGTCGCGCTCGCCGCGCAACGGCTCGATTCCTCTCGGCGGACTGGGGGGCTAAGCCCTCAGATCGGGGGAGCAAAAGCCATCCGAGGATCACCAGCTTTTCCATTCGCCCGTACCACCCTCACGATCGGCAACCTGTTCATCTGACTTGAAGGATTCACCCGATCCCCGCGGGTAGATTACCCCGAGGCTGACATGAAGCCCAATCGTCCCGCAGACGTACGTTCCGACCCAGTGGGGCTTGCCCAGGTTGTAGAAGCCGGCGTACCCAGCCGGGACGAACGTCGAGGCACTCGGCTGGAGCCTGGACGTCGTGACCTGCCCCCACTCGTGGATCCAGATCGGAAGTGTCGTGTCCGGTGAATCGGAAGATCGGCTCCCCCCTCCAACTGTGGACGAGTTCTGTTCACAGTGGAGGGGACTTTGAGCCGTCAGCGGTATCGCTTGTCCGACACCCAGTGGGCCGTCATCCGGGAGTTCCTCCCCACCAACGGCCGCCGGGGGAAGCAATGGAAGGATCACCGGCTGGTGATCGATGGCATCCTGTGGGCCCTCTCCGACGGGGGCCGGTGGCGAAACCTGCCCGAATCGTTCGGCCCGTGGAAGACGGTGTACGAGCGGTTCCGACGCTGGTCCCAGGACGGGCTGTGGGACGAGATCCTCGGCGAACTCCAGGTCCGCAAGGCGGTAACCGGCCGGATCGACTGGGAGTTGTTCGCCATCGACGGCTCGGTGGTTCGGGCCCACCACTCGGCCGCCGGGGCGTCGAAAAAAAGTGGCCGTGTGGGGAGCCCGGGGACCACGCCTTGGGCCGCAGCCAGGGCGGGTTCGGAACCAAGCTCCATCTGGTAGCGGCCGTCGGTGACGGGGGGGTACTGCCGTTGGTCGTCGAGGTCAGCCCGGGCCAGCAGCACGAGACCCAGCGGATCGTACCGCTGGTGGAGGCGTTGGACGCCCGGGGGATGCTGCCGGAGAAGCTGGCCGGGGACAAGGGGTACTCGGCCAAGTGGATCCGGGAGTACCTGCTGACCAAGGG
>DATLIF010000304.1:0-14791 GCA_035539575.1 Fimbriiglobus sp.
CACCGCGGCCCGCCGGGAGACCAATCCCGACGGGCCGCGGCGCGGAGGAGAGAACTCACGTCAGCCGTTCGGCGCCCGCGCCGAGCGTGCCAACGCCACCGGGCGGTGTGCCAACGGTCGGCGTACCGCCGCTGCCGACCCCGCCGCCGGGGGCGCCGAACGGCTGACGTGAGTTCTCTCCTCCGCGCCGCGGCCCGTCGGGATTGGTCTCCCGGCGGGCCGCGGTGTTTCTTCTCGTCCCCACGTTCTGCGTGCCGAACCAAGTCTCATTCGTGGCGAACGGCCGGCGTAAGCCGGCTGGTAGAGTCACGCTCCACCAGCCGGCTTACGCCGGCCGTTCGCCAAGACGCGGAGTTCACTGGCATGCGAACCGCGACGCGGAGCGTCGCCCCTTGCGTTCCCACGCAGAGCGTGGGAACGAGAGGCTACGCCAGCAACCCCTTGACCACCTTCCCGTGGACGTCGGTGAGCCGGAAGTTGCGGCCCTGGAACTTGAACGTCAGCCGCTCGTGGTCGATGCCCAACAGGTGCAGCACCGTCGCCTGGAAGTCGTGGACGTGAACCGGGTCCGTCGCCGCGTTCATCGCCAGCTCGTCGGACTCGCCGTAGCTGATGCCGGGCTTGATGCCGCCGCCGGCCATCCAGAGCGTGAACGCATACGGGTGGTGGTCCCGGCCCCAGCGCTTGCGGTCGGCGAGGTTCCCCTGGATGAACGGCGTCCGCCCGAACTCGCCGCCCCAGACCACCAGCGTGTCGTCCAGCAGGCCGAGCCGCTTCAGGTCTTGCACCAGTGCCGCGGACGGCTGGTCGGTGTCCTTGCACTGGGTGTAGAGTTCGGTGGTCAGGCTGTTGTGCTGGTCCCAGCCGGCGTGCATGACCTGGACGAACCGCACGCCTCGTTCCGCGAGCCGCCGGGCCATCAGGCAGTTGTACGCGAACGTCCCCTGCTCCTTCACCTGCGGGCCGTAGCTCTCCAGCACCTCCTTCGGCTCCTTCGAGAGATCCGTCAACTCGGGGACGCTGGCCTGCATTCGGTAGGCCATCTCGTACTGCGAGACGCGGGTGGCGATCTCCGGGTCGCCGAAGTCGCGGAGCTTTAGCTCGTTGAGCTTCGCCAGGTCGTCGAGCATCCCTCTGCGGACCTCACGAGACATGCCGTCGGGGTTGGACAGGTACAGCACCGGCTCGCCGGCCCCGCGGAACTTCACCCCCTGGAACCGGCCCGGCAGGAAGCCGCTGCCCCAGTAGAAGTCGTAGAAGATCTGGCCGCAGGTGGTCCCCTTGCTGACGGATGTCATGACCACGAACGCCGGCAGGTTCTCGCTCGTGGAGCCGAGGCCGTAGGTGAGCCAGGCGCCCATCGTCGGCCGGCCCGGCTGCTCGCCGCCGGTCAGGAGGAAGTTGACGGCCGGGGCGTGGTTGACCTGCTCGGTGTACATCGACCTGACGAAGCAGAGGTCGTCCGCGACCTTCGCGGTGTGCGGCAGGAAGTTGCTGACCCAGGCGCCAGACTTGCCGTGCCGCTTGAATGGCTCGACCGGGGCGAGCATCAGCTTGCCGTCGGCCATGCCGGTCATGGTGCTGAACCGCTTGCCGGCGACGAACGACTCCGGGACCGCCTTGCCGTGCAGCTTGACCAGCAGCGGCTTGTAGTCGAACAGGTCGGCGTGGGTGGGGGCGCCGTTCTGGAACAGGTAGATGACGCGCTTCGCCTTCGGGGCGAAGTGCGGCAGCCCCGGCAGCGCACCCTTCGGGGCCTCCGCGGCGAACCCGTCCTTGCCCAGCAGGTGCGCCAGTGCCGCGGTGCCGACGCCCGCGGCGGCGCGGCCGAATAGCTCGCGGCGGGTGAGATGGCGGCGGAGGTCGGTGATCGGGTCCATCAGGGTTGCTCCTCGTTCCCACGCTCTGCGTGGGAACGTCTCTTCGGACGCTCCGCGTCCCGAGCCTGCACAGGGCAAGGATGTCGGCGGTTAACCGGGAAGCTCACCGACGCGCACATCTCGCGACGCGGAGCGTCGCCCCCGTGCGTTCCCACGCAGAGCGTGGGAACGAGGGGCTATTCCTTCGTCAGCGCCTCGTCCGTGTTCAGGATCGTCAGGCACAGCCCGGTCATCGCGGCGTGCTCGGCCGCGTCGAGCTTCTCGTCTCGCTTCGACTCGCCGACCGCGAGCAACTTCTTCGCCGCGGCCGGGTCGGTCTTGTACTGCTTCCGCAGGCGATCCAGACCGGCGAGCAAGACCTTCGCCTCCGCGACCGACGGCTCGCGGGCCAGTACCAGCCGGACCGCGAGCGCGATCCGCTCGGCGTCGCCCGTTTCCGCTTTCATCGCCCGCTGGGCCAGCGCCCGGGCCGCTTCGACATAAGTGGTGTCGTTGAGCGTCGAGAGCGCGTGCAGCGGGGTGTTGGTCCGGGCCTGCTTGACGGTGCAGGTCTGGCGGGCGGCCGCGTCGAAGAACATCGTCGGGCCGACGATCCGCCGCCAGAACGTGTACAGGCTCCGCCGGTACAGGTCGTCGCCGTGTCCTTGCGAGTACTTCTTGAGGCCGAACGTCGTCTCCTCCCAGACGCCCGGCGGCTGGTACGGGTGGACCGGCACGCCGCCGGGCTTCTCGACGAGCAGCCCGCTGACGGCCAGGGCCTGGTCGCGGACCATCCACGACGGCATGCGGAACCGCGGGCCACGCGCCAGCAACCGGTTCTCGGGATCGCGCTCGGCGAGAGCGGGCATAACCTTCGAGGACTGCCGGTAGGTGGCGCTGGTCACGATCAGGCGGACGAGATGCTTGAGGCTCCACGGCGAACGGCCGGCGTCAGCCGGCTGGTAGGGTGGGCCATCACCAGCCGGCTGTCGCCGGCCGTTCGCCGTGGCGGGCTCCATGAACTCCACCGCCAACCAGTCCAACAGTTCCTGGTTGCCGGGTCGCTCGCCCTGGACGCCGAAGTCCTCGACCGTCTTGACCAGCCCGACGCCGAAGAACTTCTGCCAGTACCGGTTCACCACCACCCGCGCCGTCAGCGGGTTGTCCTTCGAGACGAGCCACCGCGCCAGCGCCAGCCGGTTGCGGGCGGCCCCCTCCGGCAGCGGCGGGAGTGCCGCCGGCACGCCGGCCGACACCTTATCGGCCGGTTTGTTGTACAGCCCCTTGGTCAGCACGAACGTGTCACGGAGCTTGGCCTGGTCCTCCATGACCATCACCCGCGGGATGCGGCGGTCCGCCTCGTCGCGGGCGGCGTTCAGGCCGGCGAGTTCCTTGAGCCGTTCCGAGTAGGTCCGCTCCGTCGGGGCGAAGTGTTTCTCCAGCTTCGCCAGGTCGTCCCGTGAGCGGCGGCCCACGGGCTTGGCCAGCACGTCCCGCACTTCCTTGGGCAGGTCCTTCGCCTTCGCCGAGTCGTTGGCCGACTTGCCGCCCGGGAAGAGGAGCCGTTCCAACTCGGTGAGTTCCTTCGCCTCGGCAGCCGCCTTCTCGCGGGCCGCCTTCAACCTCGCCCCGTCCTCGGGCGTCGAGAACTCGACCACGGGTTCGGTCTGCGGGTTGCCGCCGGCGCCGGTGACGGGCGTCTGGTTGAAGAACGCGAAGAATGCGTAGTACTCCTTCTGCGCGACCGGGTCGTACTTGTGGTCGTGGCAGCGGCAGCAGTTGAGCGTCAGCCCGAGCCAGACGGTGCCGACCGTCTCGGTCATGTCGAAGACGTACTCGATCCGGTTCTCCTCCGGGATGCGGCCGCCCTCGCCGTTGATCATGTGGTTGCGCAGGAACCCGGTCGCCAGCTTCTGGTCGCGGGTCGCGTCCGGCAGCAGGTCGCCGGCCAGTTGCTCCACCGTGAGCCGGTCGAACGGCACGTCGGCGTTGAGTGCCTTCACGGCCCAGGCGCGCCACGGCCACATGGTGCGTTCGTTGTCGCCCTGGTAGCCGTTGGAGTCGGCGTAGCGGGCCGCGTCGAGCCACTCCCAGGCCATCCGCTCGCCGTACCGCGGGCTGGCGAGCAGCCGGTCCACCACCTTCTCGTAGACATCCGGCGACGTGTCCTTGACGAACGCATCCACCTCCTCCGGCGTCGGCGGCAGCCCGGTCAGGTCGAGCGTCACCCGGCGGATGAGGGTCGCCTTGTCCGCTTCGGAGGAGGGCTTTAGCCCCTCTCTTTCCAGTCGCGCGAACACGAATGCGTCGATCGGGTTCTTGATTGGGATTTGGGATTTGGTGCTTGGATTTTCCGGTCTACGAGGGGGTTCGAACGCCCAGTGCCGGCCCCACTTCGCGCCCTGGTCCACCCACTGTTTCAGCGTCTCGACCTGCTTCGCGGTGAGCGGCTTCTTGAACTTCGGCGGCGGCATCAACTCGCTCTCGTCGTCCACCGTGACGCGGCGGACCAACTCGCTGTCACCGCTCTTGCCGGGGACAATGACCGGCGACTCTTTGCGCAGCGCGTCGTCCTTCGCGTCGAGGCGCAGGTCGGCCTTGCGGGCGTTGGCGTCCGGGCCGTGGCAGGCGAAGCAGTGGTCCGACAGGATCGGCAGCACGTCCCGGGCGAAGTCCACGTCCGCGGCGGTTAGCCGTGAGGTGAAGCCGAGCACGAGGAGCGGGAGCAGGTAACGCATGGCGGAAAGACGTTGCGAGGCAACGGCGGGCAGGTGTCCGGTCAGTGTATCACACCGCGGCGGTCAGCGGGCAGGGTTCCACCAGGCATCGAGCTTCTTGCGCAGCGTCGCCGCCACGTCCGGCTTCTCGGCGATGCGGTTGGTCTTCTCGAGCTGGTCGGCGGCAAGGTCGTACAGTTCCGGCTCGCCGGGGCCGTCCTTGTCGGCCGGGACGTGCGGCACGATCAGCTTCCAGTTGCCGTCAATGATCCACCGGTGCCGGACGTTCTTCGCCGGGTCGTTCAGGTCCACCGCGTTGTGGGTGTGGCACTCGCCGTGAAGCGTCTTGCGGCGGCCCACCGCCGCCTCGTCGAGCAGGTTCAGCCCCGGTAAGTCCTTCCCCGCCGGCAGCCCGACCGCGACCAGGATCGTCGGCATGATGTCCAGCGAGGAGGCGAGAGCGTCACTGCTCCGCGGCTTGATCTTCCCTGGCCAGCGGATCAGGATCGGCATTCGCAGCCCGGCGTCGTAGGGCGTCCGCTTCGACCGCACCGAGAGCGCCCCATCCGGGTCCTGAATCCAGCCGTTGTCGGCGACGTAGACCACGATGGTGTTGTCCGCGAGCTTCTCCTTCTCCAGGTGGTCGAGGAGTTGGCCGCACGTCTCGTCGAACCACTCGACCATCGCCCAGTATTTGGCGACGGGCAGCGATGGCGCCTTGTTCCGGTACTTCGCCAGCAGCCGCTCCGGCGGGTTGTGCGGCGTGTGTGGCAGCATCGGGGCGTACCACACGAAGAATGGCTTGCCGGCCTTGCGGGCGTCCGCGGCGAAGTCGAAGACCGGCTGCATCGTCTTGCGGCCGATGTCCAGCCCCTCGTCGCCGTGGCGCTGGCCCTTCGTCATGCCGTGGGTGAACCCGCCGCGGCGGTAGTCGCCCTGCCACCACTTACCCGTCTGCAGACTGACGTACCCCTTCTGCGCCAGGAGCCGCGGCAGCGTCGGGACGGCTTCGAGGTGTTTGGTCATCACCTCCCGGCAATCGAGGAACGCCTGCGATTTCTGGAACTGCCCCGGCATCATCCCTGACGGCATCGGCGGGTCGTTGCTCGTCACCTTGTGCTGGTGTGGGTAGCGGCCGGAGATCAGGCTCGCGAGGCTCGGGCAGCACAGCGACGCCGGGACGTACCCGCGGCGGAAGGTCAGGCTCTGCGCCGCGAGCCGGTCCAGGTGCGGGGTCTTGACGTGCGGGTGGCCCATGAACCCGTAGTCGGTCCACCCGTGGTCGTCGGCGACGATCAGCACGACGTTCGGCGGGTTCTCCGCTGCGGTTAGCCGCGAGGCGCAGCCGAGCGCGACGAACACCAGAATCGCAACCGCGCGGATCGTCATCACTATGATCTCCCCACCGGAAGTCCCCCGAGGTTACCACACCGACCCCCGGCCGGGTATCCTGCCCCCATGACACACCTGTACCGCCTCGCCCTCCTGGGCGTCCTCGCCGCGTGCGCCGCCGCGGCCGACCCGCTCCCCCGGCTGAAGCCGACCGAGCCGGCCGACGCCCCCAAGACCTTCCGCGTCCGGGACGGCTTCACCCTGCAAGCGGTCGCCCACGAACCGCAGGTGATGGACCCGGTCGCCGCCGCCTACGACGAGAACGGTCGGCTCTACGTCGTCGAGATGCGCGACTACCCGGAGCCGCACAAGCCCGGCGAGCCGCCGCTGGGCCGGGTGCGCCTCCTGGAGGATCGGAACGGCGACGGGTTCTATGAGACGGCGACCGTCTTCGCGGAACACCTGCCCTGGCCGACCGGGATCGCCTGCTGGGACGGCGGCGTCTACGTCACCGCGGCGCCGGACATCTGGTATCTTAAGGACACAAAAGGCGACGGCCGGGCGGACGTTCGCAAGAAAGCGTACACCGGGTTCGTGGTCAACAACGTGCAGGCGCTGGTCAACGGCTTACAGTGGGGCGTCGATAACCGCATCACCGGGGTCACCGCCGGCAACGGCGGCTCGATCACGCCGGGGGACCAGCCCGGCGCGAAGCCGGTCCGCGTCACCGGCCGCGACTTCCGCTTCGACCCGATCGGCAGCCGGTTCGAGGCGATCGCCGGCACCGCGCAGTTCGGCAACACATTCGACGACTGGTATAACCGGTTCCTCTGCGCCAACCGCCTGGTCTGCGGTCATGTCGTACTGCCGACACACGCGCTCGCCCGCAACCCGCACCTACCAGCGGCGCGAATGGTCCACGACTGCGCCGCCGAGGGGTCCAGCGAAGTCCTGCCGATGTTCCAGATCAGCCAGGCCGAGCCGTGGCGCGAGCTGCGGACGCGGCGCTACCAGGCCGAGGGGCAGAAGCAGCCCGAGAGCGAGATGAAGGCGTCCGGCGTGTTCACGTCCGGCACCGGCATCATGGTCTACCGCGGCGCGGCGTACCCGGAGCAGTACCACGGCCAGATGTTCGTCGGCAACGTGGCCGGGAACCTCGTCCACCGCCGATCACTGACGCCGAAGGGGGCGACGTTCGCCGCGACGCGGGTCGATGACGGGGCGGAGTTCATCGCATCCACCGACAACTGGTTCCGGCCGGTGAACTTCGTCAACGCCCCGGACGGCACCCTGCACGTCCTGGACATGTACCGCGAGGTGGTCGAGCACCCGTGGTCGATCCCGGAGGACATCAAGAACCAGCTCCACATGGACAGCGGTCGGGACCGCGGCCGCATCTGGCGACTGACCCCGCCCGGCTTCAAGCCGTCTCCGCCGCCACGACTCGGCCAGGCCACGACCGCCGAACTGGTGGCGACGCTGGAGAACCCGAACGCCTGGTGGCGCGAGACGGCCCAGCGGCTGCTCTACCAGCGGCAGGACAAGTCCGCGGTGGAACCCCTCCGCAAGCTGACGCGGGAAAGCAAGTCGCCGCTGGCCCGGATGCACGCTCTCTGGACGCTGAAAGGGCTGGGCGAGTTGAAGACCGACGACATCCTCGGCGCACTACGGCACGACGTGGCGGGGCTGCGAATCCACGGGCTGCGGCTGGCCGAGGGGCAACTCGTCGAATCCCGGGAACTGGCCGTCCAGGTCCGTGCAATGCACGACGACCCCGACGCGCAGGTCCGGTTCCACGTCGCCCTCGCGCTCGGGGAGTTGTTCGACTCCGCCAGCTTTGAGCCTCTGCTGAGCATCGCGCGGCGGGACGCGGCCGACCCGCTGACCCGCATCGCCGTCCTCAGCTCCGCGGCCGACCGTTCGCACTTTCTGTTCGCGGCGATCCTGCAAGGTGGTGATCCGACGGCCGACGAGCGGGACTTACTGTCCCAGCTCGCCGCGGTGGTCGGGGCGCGGAACCGCCCGGCCGAGGTGTCGAGGGGCCTGGAGGCGCTTGCGAAATCGTCGCTGCCGAAACCCGAGCGGCGCGACCTACTCGTGAGCCTCGGCGACGGCCTGCTGCGGGCCGGCAAGACGCTCGCCGCGCTCGACCTGCCGGCCGGGTCGCACAAGTTCTTCGACGAACTGGTGGCCGATGCCGCGAAGGCCGGCGACCAGGAGTGGGCGCTGCGACTGCTGGCCCACGCGGACTTCGCCACGGCGCGCCCCGCGTTCGAGGCGGTCATCGACCCGCGGAAGCCGCAGACGATGCAGCTCGTCGCCGTCCGGGCGATGCGGACCGCCACGGCCGACGACGTGGCCCCGCTGCTGCTGACGCGCTGGACCGGCTACACGCCACTGCTGCGCGGCGAAGTGATCGCCACGCTCTCCACGCGACCGGTCTGGGCGAAGGCGTTGCTGGACGCGGTCGAGTCCGGGACCGTCGGCAAGTCGCAGATCGACACGGCCCGACAGGCGGTGCTCAAGAACCACCGCGACCCGGCGGTCCGCGACCGCGCCGCGAAGCTGTTCGCCGTCGCCACCCCGGCCGCGCGTCAGAAGGTCATCGCCGCCTATCAGGCAGCCGTCGAGAAGCCCGGCGACGCGGCGAAGGGTCTGGAGGTCTACCGCCGCGAGTGTGCGAGCTGTCACCTGGCGGGTAACGTCGGCCAGATCGTCGGCCCGGCGATGGCGACGGTCCGGGACAAGTCGCCAGCGGAGTTGCTGGTGGCGATCCTCGACCCGAACCGGGAGGTAGACCCGCGCTACCTGAACTACGTGGTGAACCTGGCCGACGGCCGGTCCACGAGCGGGGTGATCGCCGGCGAGTCCCCGACCGCGGTGACGCTGCGCCGCGCCGACGGGGCGATCGAGAGCGTGCTGCGGACGCAGATCGACGAGCTGAAGTCCACCGGCCTGTCGCTGATGCCGGAGGAGTTCGAGAAGCGGCTCACCCCCGCCGAGATGGCGGACCTGCTGGCGTTCCTCAAGGAGTCGAGGTGACCCTGCGGGGTCCGGTCGGAAACATGGTGGAGTCCCGACCCGGCGAGCGGGGGACGTTAGTCCCCCGAGGGAGCGTCCGCGACTTCGCGCCCCGCGGGGGACTAACGTCCCCCGCTCGCCTTGTTGATTACCCAGTGAGCGCTCTGCGGCCACCAGATCGCTGATGGAATCGGGCCTCGAAGACTCGACCACCCTGCAAGACCGATCCATGATCGACCTCCCCCACCTCCCGACCGGCCTGCACGCCTTCTGGGCCGACGCCCGACAGTTCCTCGCCGGTGTCCGGTTCGCCCGGCCGGGACTGCTGTGGTTGTCGCTCGTGCCGGCGGTGCTGTCGGTCGTCGGGTTCCTCGCCGCCCGCCGGCGACGCGGCGCCCTCGAACTCGTCGGCCGGCCGGCCGCGGTGTTCGGGCTGCTCACCCGCCCGGCCCGGACCGGACGACTCGGGCGGCTCGCGCTGTTCCTCGCCTGGACGCTGCTGGTCCTCGGCGCCGCCGGGCCGCGCTGGGGAAAGGGGGACGATGACGGAGTCGCCGTCGGCCGTGACATGGTCATCGCCCTCGACCTCAGCCGCAGCATGCTCGCCGCCGACATGAGCGGCCCGCCCGAGCGCTGGCGCGCCGCCGTCGCCGGGGCGCAGGATCTCGTCGAATCCCTCCGCGCCCGCGGCGGGCACCGGGCCGCGGTCGTCGTCTTTGCCGCGAAACCCCGGCTCCTGGTCCCGCTCACCACCGACTATGACCACCTGCAAACGAAGCTCGCGAAACTCGACGCCGTTCACCTGCCGCCGGACCTGCGGCCCGAGGAGGGGGCGAAGTCCGGCACCCGCATCGGGGTGGCTCTTGCCGCCGCAGTCGCGGCCCACGATCCGCGCTTCCCCGGCTACCAGGACATCATCCTGCTGAGTGACGGAGACGACCCGGCCGGCGACCGCGAGTGGGCCGCCGGGGTGGCCGCCGCCCGGCAGGCGTCGATCCCCGTCCACGCGGTCGGTGTCGGCGACCCCGACCGCGACTCGTCGATATTCGTGAACGGGCAGATACTGGAGTTCGCGGGCGAGGGCGGCGTGCCGTCGCCGGTGCCAACGCGACTGCGTGAGGACGTGTTGAAGTCGATAGTCGGGGACGGCCGCGGCCTGTACCTGCCGGCCCGCCGGGACGTGCCGCGGCTCGGGGAGTTCTTCCGAACCCGGATCGAGCCGAACCCGTCCCGCGAGTTGACCGACGACGCCCTGCCGCAGCCGAAGGACCGCTCGGCGTGGTTCCTGGGGCTCGGACTGTTGTTCCTGGCCGTAGGATGGTGGAGGGAACGGTAACAGCCGCCCGGGCCGCGACCCATGACAAACGCCCCCCGACTCCTGCTCCTCTGCGGCGCCGCCCTGGCGGTCAGAGCCGGCCCTCCGCCGTCCGACGCCCCCGAACACCTCGTCCGCCTGGGCAACGAGGCGTACCTCCGCGGCGACTACGCTGCCGCCGAGCAGCATTACGCTGCCGCCGCGGAGCGGACCACCGACCCCGGGCTGGTCGCGTTCAACCGGGCGGCGGTCTCCGTCCAGAACGGGGAGCCGCGCGAGGCGGAGCTGTACTACCTGCGGGCGCTCGACGACCGGGCCGCCCCGCCGGACCGCCAGGCGAAGGCCCTCTACAACCGCGGTGTCTGCCTGCTGGCCCGCGGCGGCTCGACCGACGTTTACCGCACGGCCATCGACTGCTTCGAGAAGTCCCTGGACCGGATCCCGGCCGGCGACCCGCTCTCCGACCGCGCGGAGGACAACCTGGAACTGGCCAAGTTGCTCTGGGCGAAGGCCCGCGAGACCGACAAGACCCGGCCGCGGCCGAAAGACCTGCCTCCGGAGGTCCCGGAACCGGAACCGCCCGGCGCCGGCCCGGACCCCGGCCCCGACCCGTCCGGCCCCAGCGGCCAGCCCGGCACGCGGCCGGAGGCGATCCCCGGCCAGCCGTCCGACGGGGCGCAGCGTGAAACGAACCAGAAGGCCCCCGGGGCCGGCAACCAGCCGGTCGTGCTGGACACCGACCGGCCGCAGCCGCTGACCCCGGAGGACACGCGGGCGATCCTTCAGCGCCTGTCCGAGCGGTTGGAGAAGGACCGCCGGGCCAACGCCCGCCTGCTCACCGGACCGGAGCGGCCCGATGTCAAGGACTGGTGATCCCACCCAACCATCAAAGCGAGCGGGGAGCGTCAGCCCCCCGAGTCAGCCCACTCGGGCGCGTCAACCCACTCGGGGGGCTGACGCCCCCCGCTCGCTTTGTGGGTTCGTTCTGGTGTTGATCCTGACCCCGTTCGCCATCGCCCAGGACCGGCCGTCGATCGAACAGCTCTCGCCCGTCGAGCGGCAGACCGCGCACTTCTACAACGCACTCGCCACCGGGCAGAAGGGCGTGCAGGTCGAGTGGTCCGTGGACCCGCCAGCGGTCCCGGTCAACGGCGAACTCACGCTGACCCTGACTATCCGCCACGCCGCCAACCCGCACGAGCTGGTCAAGCCGGACCTGCGCACGCTGGGCGAGTTCACCCGGCGGTTCCAGGTCCTCGACCGCACCGACCCGCCGGCGTCGCCGGACGCCGCCGAGGTGCGGTTCACCTACGGGCTGCGGCCGCGGTCCACCGGCGTGGACCAGGTGCCGTCGCTGAGGTACGTCTACCTCCGCAAGAACGGGAGCGGCTGGAAGCCGTTCACTACCTTCACCCGGTCGATCCCGGTCACCGTGACCGCGGCGGCCGCGAGGCCGACCCCGGCCGCCGCGCCGGTCCCGCTCGACGCGCCGGAGGAGTTCTTCACGCTGGCCGAGGAGCGACCGACCGTCACCCCCGGCCGGTTCGGCTGGCTGCTGCCGGTGGCGGCGGTGCCGGTGGCGGTCCTCGCCTGGGTGCTGCTCTGGCGGCGGCTGTTCCCGGACGCGGTGCGTCTGGCGAAGCTACGGCGGAACCGCGCCGCCCGCCTCGCGCTCGACCGACTGAAGAAGGCCCGCGCGTCCGCCGACCCGGCCGGGGCCGCGGCGTCCGCGCTCCGCGGCTACCTGTCCGCGCGGTTCGGCATACCGCCGGCCGCGCAGACGCCGGCCGAGGTGTCGGCGGCACTGCGAGCCGTCGAGTGCCCAGCCGAGAAGGCCGCCGACGCCGAGGCGTTCCTGCGGGCGTGCGACGCGGCGCGGTTCACCCCGACGCCGGACCACGGCCTGTCGCTGACCCTGCAAGCTGAGTCGCTGATTACAGCATGGGAGGAGGTGGGCGCATGAGTGTCTTCCTGCTCGCGCTGGCCCTCCCCGCCGGGTTACTTGGCTTTGGCAACTCCCTGAAAGACCGGAACATCAAGAATTTTGATCTCGATGACGGCGGAATCTCGTTCCTGCAAGGAGTCGAAGCCCGAGATGATGCGGCGACCGCTCGACGGCACTTTGCATGGGCGGCGAATTGGTACGACCAGATGTGGACCGGCGGGGTCCGCACCGACGCGGTTGCCCTGAACCGGGGCCGCGCTCATTTCCTCGCCGGCAACCTGCCGCAGGCCATCCGCGCCTTCCGCGACGGCCTCGACCTGTACCCGTGGGACGCCGACTTACAACGGGCGCTGACCGCTGCCCGCGCGCCCGTCGCCTACCCCACGGAGTCCGACCCCGCCGAGCGCGTTCGCCCCGACCCGCCGAACTCGCTGCGGCACCGCATTTCGCCGTGGGACCTGTTCCTCGCCGCGTCGGCCTTCGCGCTGGTCCTCACCATCGGCCTCGCCCGCCGACTGACCGCCCGTGACGGCTGGGCCACCCCGCTCGCCGTCGCCGGCCTTCTCGGGCTGGTCGCCGTAGCCGCGGCAGGAATCCACATTGCTACCGACCGGCCGGAACCGGTGCTGGTGTTGACCGCCGACGAAGTGCTGCGGACCGGCAACGGCACAGCCTTCCCCGCGCGGCTCGACGCCCCCCTGCCCCGCGGCGCCGAGGTCCGCGAGCTCGCCCGCCGCGGCGGGTGGGTGCAGGTCGAACTGCCCGGCGGCGCCGTCGGCTGGGTGCGGGAACCGGAGGATTCACCACAAAGACACAAAGAGCACAAAGAAGACATCAAGAGTGGGTCTTAAACCCTGCCTTCTGCCTTCTCTGTGCCCTTTGTGTCTTTGTGGTTAATATTGCCTTTATGTCCGCCACCGACGTCTTCCTGTCCGCCAACCCGGCCGTCGCAGTCTCCGACGGGGCCATCGCCCTGCTCGTGCTGGCCGGCGTGCTGCAACTGCTGTTAACCGCCGCCACCGCCTGGCAGGTGCTCACCGGCCGCGGCGTGAGTCTGCTCTCGTTCCTGGGGCGGACGCTGCTGCTGGTCCTCGGGACCGCCCTGCTCCTGGTCGTCCTCTTCGCGCTGCACGCGGTCATCGGCGACTACGCGACCCCGGTCCTCTTCGGGCTGCTCGTCGCCGGCCTGACCTGGTGGACCTACCGCGCCCACGCCCAGGCCACCCGCGGCCGCGTCCTGGTCATCCTCGGGCTGCGGCTGGCGGCGCTGCTCGTCGTGCTGCTCACCACCGTGCGGCCCAGCGTCGCGGTCCGGGAGGACCCGAAAGTCCCGTCGGTGCTGCTCGTCGGGGTGGACATGTCCGAGAGCATGACCGTCCCCGACGAACTCGGCGACCAGCCGCGGATCGACGCCGTCCGCAAGGTACTCGAACGCTGCCAGCCGACCCTGGAGGAGTTGCAGGCCCAGCAGAACGTCACGGTCGTGATGTACGGCTTCGGCCCGGCCGACTTCGACGAGGCGGTCCACCGGTACGACCCGGCCGCGCCGGCGAAGTTCAACCGCTCCGACTACGCAACCTACCTGCGCAAGACCTTCGACCGCTGGCAGGGTGAGCGCTTCCTCCGCGGGCACGTCCTCATCGGCGACGGGGCGCACAACGGCGATACCTACCCCGACCCCGAGGCGGCCCGCTGGAGGCAGACCGGCCGCTCGGTCCACACCTTCGCCGTCGGCCGCACCGACATCCTGCCCGACTCGAAGGACGTGGCGATCACCTCGGTCGCCGTCACCTCTGGCAGCCCGGACGGGGCGGTGTTCGTCAAGACCGAGTTCACCCTCAAGGCGGTCATCAACGCCTACGGGTTCAAGGGCGCCCGGCTGCCGATCAAGGTCGAGTTCGACCACGGCGACGGCTACCAGCCCGTCCCGAACGGCGAGCAACAGGTCACGCTCGACAAGGACCGGGACAACGAGGTCGAGCTGAAGCTCAACGCCCCGGACAAGCCGGGCGAGTACAAGGTGCGGGTGTCGATCCCCGTCGAACGGACGCCGGGGGACGTCGCCCCGTCGAACAACGTCGTCGAGACGTACCTGACCGTCACCAAGGAGGGGATGCGCGTCCTGCTGGTCAACCGGCTCAACTGGGAGAACGCGGCCATCCGCCGGGCGCTGGCCGCCGACCCGCGGATCGACCTGTACCCGGTGGTCCGCCAGACCGACGACCCGGCCACGCCGCAGGAGCGCGAGGACTTCGACTTCGACGCCCGGGCCTACGACGTGATCATCCTGGGCGACGTGTCGGCGCGGCAACTCCAGACCATCGACCCGAAGCTGCCCGCGAGGATCGCCGAGCAGGTGACGCAGAAGGGCGTCGGCCTCTTGATGACCGGCGGGCACGCCACCTTCCTCGGTACGCCCGGCCGGCCGGACGCGACCGGCTGGCGCGGGGTGAAGGAGATCGAGAGCATCCTGCCGGTAGACCTCGGCGCCGCCCCGCCGGTGCCGGACACGGTCTTCGAGAGCCCGAACGCGCGCTACCAGTTCGTGCCGACGGCCGAGACGTTCGGCCACTACCTGACCCGGCTCGGGGCGACCGACAAG
>DATLIF010000305.1:0-1976 GCA_035539575.1 Fimbriiglobus sp.
GAGTCTACGAGCGCCGACCCCCCGACTTCGATGGTGGTGGGTCGGCGCTCGAAGACTCGCTTGACCCACCCTACAAGATGAATCCGCCTCGCCCCGTAGGCCCTCTAAACCGGTAGCCATGAGCGACGAGACCGACACCACCCCCGAGCCGCCGCCGCTGGATCCGGTCGCGCTTCAAGCGCGGGTGGACCAGCTTGAGAAGCAGGCGGCCGACTATAAGGCGCTGATCGCCGACTTCGACAACGCGCGTCGGCGTCTGACCCAGGACGCCGACCGGCAGCGGAAGTACGCGACCGAGCCGCTGGCGAAGGACCTGCTCTCCGCCCTGGACAACCTCGACCGCGCGATCCACGCGGCGACGCAGTCCGGCGAGTCCGGCGCGCTGGTCCAGGGGGTCACGGCGACGATTGCCCTGTTCCTGGACGTGCTCAAGCGGCACGGCGTCCGGCGGGTGGACGTCGGCCCGGGGTCGCCGTTCGACCCACACGTCCACGAGGCGGTGATGCAGCAGCCGACCAACGACCACGACCCGGGGGCGGTGGTGCATGTGGTCCAGCCGGGCTACCTGCTGCACGACCGGGTGTTGCGGCCGGCCAGCGTGATCGTCGCCAGCGAGCCGCCGGCGGGCGGATCGTCGGGCTGAGGCGAACGGCCGGCGTAAGCCGGCTGGTGTCCGCCTCGCTCGCTGACTTGTTTCACCAGCCGGCTTACGCCGGCCGTTCGCCAGAGAACATCCATGCCCACCTACGATTACAACTGCGACGGCTGCGGGCACGAGTTCGAGGAGTGGCAGTCGTTCAAGGACGACCCGCTGACGAAGTGCCCGCTGTGCAAGAAGAACAAGCTCCGCCGGCTCTTCGGCGGCGGAGCGGCGATCATCTTCAAGGGGTCGGGGTTCTACGAGACCGACTACCGCCGCAAGGACGAGGCGAAGAAGGCCGGCAAGCCCGAGGGCGAGGCCAAGCCCGAGGCGAAGGCCGAGCCGCCGGCGAAAACCGAGTCCGCGGCGCCCGAAAGCGACAGTGGTGCGAAGGGTAAGGGCAAGGCAAAGAAGGCCGGGGAATAGGAGAAAGTCCGAAGTTCGGGCTGGGGCGAGCCGATGAGTAAGGTGCGATGTCCGATCTGTGACGAGGCGATGCCGGGGAACTGGGCGGACTATCCCGAGTACCCGTTCTGTAGCCGTCGGTGCAAGACGATCGACCTGGGCCGCTGGCTCGGGGAGGACTACAAGGTGTCGTCGAAGGACGAGAACCGGTCCACCCCAGGCGAGCCAGGGTCGGACCACGACAGCGTCCGCTGAGCCGGCCGGTCCTACGGCCGAACCCATAGCCGCAAGCCCCCCGTCGCGACGGGGGGCTTGCTCATTTTGGGACTACAATGGGGTATCGCTCCGCGCCGGGGTGCCCCGTGACGTACCTCATCGATGGCTACAACCTGCTGCACGCGGTCGGCTGGGCGCCCTACCGGCCCGGAAAGCTGGAGCCGGCCCGCCGCAAACTCCTCGACTGGCTGGCCGAATCCATACCGCTGAAGTCCGGGGCGGCTGTGTTCCGCGTCGTCTTCGACGCTCAGAAGGGTTCCGCGCCATCGGCCGGCCGGTCGCACCGTGGGGTGCGGGTGCAGTTCGCCTACCGGCGGACCGCGGACGACCTGATCGAGGAGTTGCTCGACGCCGAGCCGACGCCGCGGGCGGTGACGGTCGTCTCCAACGACGGCCGACTGCACGAGGCGGCGCGTCGCACCGGCAGCCGGTGGTCGGGCTGTCAGGAGTTCGTCGATTGGCTGATCGAGTCGGAGCGGGCCACCCCCGGCACGGCGCACCATCGCCCGCCGGAGAAGCCCGACGGCCCCGCCCCCGCCGACGAGATCGCGGCGCTGCTGCGGGCGTTTGAGAAGCCCAAGCCGCGGTAAGTGATGCGGACTACTCGTCACACGGGGGAAATAGGAGTAGTTGGCTGCCCGAGCGGGGTGCCACC
>DATLIF010000306.1:0-1922 GCA_035539575.1 Fimbriiglobus sp.
GTTGTCGGGTGCGTGTGGGTAATCGCGCTCCTGACGGCGCGGCGCACGCACCGGCTCGTCGGGGGACTTTTCCCCGCGAGGGGCCGCGGCTCCGCCGCGCCGAGATCCGGGACGGGACCGAAGTCCGTGGCTTGGTATCCGCCGGACCGAAGTGTCGCCCACGGTCGCCGAGTCAACCTCGGCGTTCCGGACCGAAGGTGCCGAGGAGCAGTCCGTTTAGTCAGCCCTTAACGCGGCCAGGACAGATCGGGTGGGTCGGTCGGCATGGACTAGGCCCGGGCCCGTCGCGGGCCGTTCCCCCCGGGGCACGCATCATTTTTCATTGGCACACTCCCGCTCGTCGCCATACACTGCGCCCAACTCTCATCGTGCGTAAACGCACGAATTTTCCCGCGGCCGCCGATGACAACCGGGCGAACCTTCGAGATCGGCCTCCGGGGGCGGGTACCCCCGGCCTTCCACCGCCGGTCGGAGGCCCGGTTCGCGCGGCATGGCGTCACCGCCGGCTGATTCGTCCGGCAGCGAGAGCGTGAACTACGAGCGTCCCGACACTGCCCGTGAGTGGCAGAGGGGGCGGCGGGGCCTCCACCAATTCGTCCCGCCGCGGCTCCGTGATCAGCCGTCCCCGCACAACCGATCCGGTAAGGGAGGCGTGACGTGAGACAGGGGAATTTGTCGCGGCGCGGCTTCTTGCAGCGCTCGCTGGGCACTCTGGTCGCCGCGGGGCTCCCCCCGTGGTACGCCGGCCAGCTCGTGGCCGCCCAGGAGGAGGGCCAGGCCAAGAAGACGTCCGCCAACGACCGCCTCGCCATGGGCATCGTCGGCATCGGCAGCCCGGTCAGCCGGAGCCTGCAGGTCGTGGGCGAGTCGCGCCCCTGCGTGGAAGCCGGGCAACTCACCTTCACCCGCGGCTGCGACGTGAACGCCGCGCACCGCCAGCGCGGCACCGACGAGATGCGGAAGAGGGGGTTCAAGGACTTCGAGGTTAAGACCAAGGACTTCCGCGACCTCGTGACCGACAAGTCGCTCGACTGCCTGCTGGTCGCCACTCCCGATCACTGGCACGCGCAGGTGGCGATCGAGGCCCTCAGGGCCGGTAAGGACGTCTACTGCGAGAAGCCGCTAACGCTGACCGTCGAGGAGGCGCTGGCGCTTCAGAAGGTGGTCAAGGCCACCGGCCGCGTCCTGCAGACCGGCAGCCAGCAGCGGACCGTTTACCGCGGCATGTTCCGCCTGGCGGTCGAACTGGTCCGCGCCGGCCGCCTCGGCAAGGTCAAGACCATCGAGTGCCGCATCGACGGCAACCCGAAGAGCGGCCCGATCCCGGAGGCACCGGTCCCGGAGGGGCTGGACTGGGACCTCTGGCTCGGCCCGGCCCCGAAGGTGCCGTACCGCAAGCAGGGCCGGCTGACGAACTGCGTCTACGAGTTCCGCTGGTGGTACGAGTACAGCGGCGGGAAGATGACCGACTGGGGGGCCCACCACCTGGACATCGCCCAGTGGGCCCTGAACCGGGACGGCAGCGGGCCCGTCTCCGTCGAGGTCTTGAAGGCGGATGAGCCCCACAAGGGGGGCGACGGCTACAACTGCCACCCGAGCTTCCAGGTCCAGTACACCTACGACGACGGCGTCCGGGTCGTCGCCATGAGCGGCGGCGGTACCACCACCGCGGGCCTGGTCGATAAGGACGGGAAGGCGCCGGGCCGCCCCGTCGGGCCGAACTCGAACGGCGTGCTGATCCAGGGGGAGAACGGCACGATCTTCGTCGGTCGCAACACCCTCCTCGCCAGCGACGCCAAGATCCTGTCGGAGCCGCTCAAGGACGACCCGAAGGTCTACGACGGCCGGCCGACCAACCACATGCAGAACTTCATCGACTGCGTCAAGAGCCGCAAGCAGCCGATCTGCAACGTCACGGTCGG
>DATLIF010000307.1:0-8453 GCA_035539575.1 Fimbriiglobus sp.
GGTTGGGGGAGTGCTGATCGTGGTGGGGCTGGTGGCGCTGGCGGCCCCGGGGGCGAGGAAGCACGCCATGCACCTGGCCGCGGTCGTGGCGCTACTCGGCACCGTCGGCGGGCTGGTGCCGGTGATCCTGCGGAACTTCCGATTCGAGGAGGTCGCGGTGAAGGTCGGCCTCGGGATGGCGGTGCTGTCCGCGGTCTTCCTGGCGCTGTGCGTGAACTCGTTCATCCAGGCACGAAAAGCGCGCACACAACAAGCGACAACGTAAACAATCAAATCGCCCGAAAGCCCACCCGTGGAAACGGGTGGGCCTGGCGGACGTTTCTTACTTCTCCATGTCGTCGAGCCACTTCGAGACGATCGCCGCGTAATAGACCCCGCTCATCGTGGACGGCGCCCCCGCCGTCACCCCGTACCCGCCGTCCTTGTTCCGGCACAGTGCCACGAACCCGCGGAGCTTCGCCGGGTCCGCCGGCTTCTGCTTCAGCAGGTGCAGCGCGCGCATGACCCGGTAGGTGCTCTCCAGGTCCGACGCCGCCTCCCCGGCCTTCCCCCAGCCGCCGTCGGGCCGCTGCCCGGCGACGAGTTGATTCCCGACCGCTTTGGGGTCGGGGACCGGCCGCCCGAGCCGCAGGTACATCGCCGCCACCGACCCGACATCTCGCGCCCCGCCGTCCTTCAGGGCCGCCTCGCCCGGGTCTTTCATCTGCCACCGCGCCGCCTGGAACCACTCCTTCACCCACTCCGGTTTCTCGCCCAGCGCTTCCAGTGCTGCCGCCCCGATCCGCACTTCCTCGAACGTCTTCGCGTTCGCCCTGAGGTAATCCATCGCCTTCGCGTACTTCTCCTTCGGGATGCCGAGTTCGGCCGCGGCCATGACCCCGATGCTGGTGATCGCCACGTCCGGCTTTCCGCCCGGTTCCGCGAACGCGCCGGTCTTCGGGTCGTAACAGGAGAGTACGAACGCGACCGTCTTCTCCGGCTCGGGCGCCTTGGCGCCGAGGTAGTGCAGCGCCTTCACCGCGCCGTTGACCGCCCGCAGACTCGGCTTGCCGTCCGGCGTGACCCGGTACGCCCCGGTCGCCGGGTCACGCAGGGACTGGATGAACTTGAGTGTCGCGAGCTTACCCTTGACGGCAGAGTCGATCTCCGGCGTCTGGGCGACCGCCAGGGCGGGGAACAGGCACAACAGTAGCGCGAACGAGAATCGCATGGGCAGACCCCCCTTAAACCGCTGTCCTGGCGAACGGCCGGCGTAAGCCGGCTGGTGGAGCGGGACCGGCCCGCCGTGTCATGCTCCACCAGCCGGCTTACGCCGGCCGTTCGCCAGGTACGAAGTCACGCCTTTGGCCGGAACGCTTTCACCACCGTTTCGTTGGTGGTCAGGTACGGTCCCTCGATCAAATCGAGGCAGTAGGGCACCGCCGGGAACACGGCGAGCAGGCACTCGCGGATCGCCGCCGGCTTGCCCGGCAGATTGATAATCAGCGTGTTCCCGCGAATGCCGGCCGTCTGCCGCGACAGGATCGCCGTCGGCACGGACTTCAAGGACACCTGCCGCATGAGTTCGCCGAAGCCGGGCATCAGCTTGTCGCAGACGGCCTCGGTCGCCTCGGGGGTCACGTCGCGCTTCGCCGGGCCGGTGCCGCCGGTCGTCACCACCAGCCCGCAGCCCTCGTCGTCACAGAGGGCCTTCAGGATCGACTCGATGTGCTCCTGCTCGTCCGGGATCACCCGGGCGACCGGCTCCCACTCGCAGGTGAGCATCTCCTTCAGGCAGCCGACGATGGCCGGGCCGCTCTTGTCCTCGTAGACGCCGCGGCTGGCCCGGTCGGAGACGGTCACGATGCCGATGCGGATCATGGTCGAGTTCGGAATGCGGAGTTCGGAATGCGGATTGGCCGCGCCACCCGCCGCAGGGGCGTATTCTAATCGGGAACTCCGCACTCCGAACTCCGCATTCCGAATTCGACCATGCCAAACACCTGGACGTTCCACTCGGCCGGCTCGCTCCTGTTCGGCCGCGACGCGGTGACGCAACTGGGCGACGTGGCCGCCCGGCTCAGGGCGAGGCGGGTCCTCATCGTCACCGACCCGACGCTGGTGAAGGTCGGGATCGCCGAGCAGGCGACGAAGCCCCTGGCCGCGGCCGGTGTGACGGTCGAGGTGTTCGCCGGGTGCGTGCCGGAGCCGCCGGTGGAGGTGGTGCGGCAGGCGATCGAGGCGGCGCGAGCGTTTCAGCCGGACGTGCTGCTCGGCCTGGGCGGCGGCAGCAACATGGACACGGCCAAGCTCGCCGCGATCGTGCTGGCCCACGGCGGCGACCCGACCGACTACGTCGGCGACGGCCGGGTGCCGGGGCCGGTCTTCCCGCTGATCTGCGTGCCGACGACCGCCGGCACCGGCTCCGAGGTGTCCGCCGCGGCGGTGTTCACCGACACGGCGAACAAGATCAAGGTGAGCTGCCTGAGCAACTACCTGCGGCCGGCCGCGGCGGTGGTCGATCCGCTCTTGACGGTGGGCTGCCCGCCGAAGGTGACGGCCGACAGCGGTATCGACGCGCTGACCCACGCCATCGAGGCGTTCACGGCAGTGGACCAGGACGAGTTCCTGCGGCGGCCCGGCGGGCCGAGCGCCTACCAGGGGAAGAACCCGCTGGCGGACACGATGGCGGCCCAGAGTATCTCGCTGGTCCAACAGTTCCTGGCCCGCGCGGTACGAGACGGCAGCGATCAGGAAGCCCGCGACGGGATGGCCCTGGCCGCGACACTCGGCGGGCTGGCGTTCTCCAACGCCGGGGTGGCACTGGTCCACGCGATGGAGTACCCGGTCGGCGGGGCGGTCCACGTTTCGCACGGGGCCGGCAACGGGCTCCTGCTGCCCTACGTCATGCGCTACAACCTGTCGGCTCGTGCCGCCGTCCTGGCCGAGTTGACGGGCCTCTTCAGCGTCGCGTACCGGTCGGCCGAGCCGGAGGACATGGCCGAGGCTGTGGTCGCGGCGGTCGAGAAACTCCGCGCCGAGATCGGCATCCCGACCCGGTTGCGGGACATCGGGGTGACGGAGGACATGCTCCCCGGCTTCGCCGAGAAGGCGTTCGCCATCAAGCGTCTGATGCGGACCAACCCGCGGATGCCGCAGACGGCCGACGAGATCCTCGCCATTTACCGGGAGGCGTTCTGATCGCGAGCGTGTCCTATACTTCGGGGCTACTGGAGGCCCCCATGATTCGCTCGCTCGTCGTGGTCTGCCTGGCGCTGCTCGCCGTCGGGGCCGGGCCGGACGCCGACCCGCCGACGGTCATCCCGCCGAACGACTTCGTCGAGTACTGGTCAGCCGCGCGGGTCCACGCCCGCGGCGGCGACCCGTACGACGCCACGCAGATACTGCCGCACCAGCGCGAGGCATCAGGCGATTCTGCCATGACCGTGGCGGTCATGCTCTGGACGCCGCCGTGGACGCTGCCGCTGTACCTGCCGTTCGGGTTGCTGGAGCCGCGGGCGGCGCACCTGGCCTGGCTGGCGGTGCAGGCCGCGTGCGTGCTGGCGTCGGCGGGGCTGCTGTGGCGGGTGTACGGGCCGCCCGCGCCGTTGGGGTGGCTCCGGCGGATCGGGTGGGCCGCGATCCCGGTGCTGGTCGCGGTCGTGTTCGCCCCGGTCTGGTGGATGGTGTGGTACGGCCAGAACACCGGGTTCGTGCTGCTGGGGGTGGCGGGGTTCGTGTACCTGCGGGCGCAGGGCCGGCCGACGGCGGCCGGGGCGGCGGTGGCGCTCACCGCCATCAAGCCGCACCTGCTGGCGCTGTTCGGGCTAGCCCTGGTGTTCGACGCGGCCACCCGGTCCGGCCGGCGGGCGCTGCTGGGCGGAGTGGCGGTGGTCGCGCTCGGCGCCGGGCTGGCGCTCGTGCCGGACCCGGACGTGTTCCGGCAGTTCGCCGCCGCCCTCAGCCGACCTCGCTCTGCCGAGTCGGTCCCGCTGTCGCACTGGCAGATCCCGACCCCGGGCTACCGCCTGCGCGAGTTCGTCGCCGGCGATCGCCTGGCCCATGACGCCGGGGCGCTGTTCTGGTTGCAGTTCCTGCCGCTGGCCGCCGGCGTGATCGCGCTGGTGCCGTACTGGCTGGCTCGGCGGCGTGCCTGGGACTGGACGGTCGAGACGCCGCGGCTGGTGTTCGCGTCGGTGCTCGCGGCCCCTTACGGTGCGTGGATGTTCGACCTGACGGTGCTGCTGGTCCCGGTCGTCGCGATGTTCGCGCGGCTGGCCCGGGCGCCGCGGCTGGTGCCGGTCACGGCCGCGGTCGGGGCGTATCTGCTGCTGTCGGTGCTGACCCTCGTTCCGCCTGATCGCTACCAGCAATGGTTCGGGGAAAAGCCGTACCTGCACCACTTCGTCTGGTTCGCGCCGGCCGTGCTGGCCTGGTGCGGGCTGGTTGCCCTGCTCTCCCGGCCGGCGGTTAACCATTCGGCGGAGAGCCAGTCCTAGAATGACCCGGCCGGGGTCGCCCGATTCCCCGGCCGTACCGGGGGAGGCGCGACCATGGCCGACGGCGAGCACCGGGTGGTGATAATCGGCGGCGGGTTCGGCGGACTGTACTGCGCCCGGGCGCTGCGTCGCTCGGCCGTTCGGGTCACGCTGATCGACCGCCGTAACTTTCACCTGTTCCAGCCGCTGCTTTACCAGGTCGCCACCGGCGGGCTGTCACCGGCGAACATCGCCTCACCGCTGCGGTCAATTCTGCGCAAGCAGAAGAACGCCCGCACGCTGTTGGCCGAGGTGAGCGGGTTCGACACCGCCAACAAGCTGGTGCAGGCCGCGGACGGCGACGCGGTCCCGTACGACACGCTGGTGCTGGCGACCGGCTCGACGCACCACTACTTCGGCCACGACGAGTGGGAGCCGCACGCCCCGGGGTTGAAGTCCGTCGAGGACGCGACTGAGATCCGCAAGCGGGTACTCTCCGCCTTCGAAAAGGCCGAACGCGAGCCGGACCCGGAGGTCCGCAAGCGGCTGTTGACGTTCGCGGTGGTCGGCGGCGGGCCGACCGGCGTCGAGATGGCCGGGACCATCGCTGAACTGGCACGGGTGACGTTGCGGACGGACTTCCGGGCGATCAATCCGGCGGCGGCGCGGGTAGTGCTGGTCGAGGGGCAGCCGCGGGTGCTGCCGATGTTCGTCGAGAAGCTCTCCGGCCGGGCGCTGGAAATGCTCCACGACCTGGGCGTCGAGGTCCACGTGGATTGCCACGTCACCGAGGTCGGCCCGCACGCGGTGCAGTTCCAGTCCGATTCTGGCAAGGCCCCGCCGCAGCGCGTGGAGACGGAGACGGTCGTCTGGGCGGCCGGCGTGAAGGCGTCGCCGCTGGGGCGGAAACTGGCCGAGTCGCTCGGGGCCGGCGTTGAGGTGGACCGGGCGGGGCGGGTGACGGTCGCGGCGGACTGCTCGATCCCCGGGCACCCGGACGTGTTCGTGGTCGGCGACCTGGCGCTGTTCAAGCAGGCCGACGGCAAGCCGCTGCCCGGCCTGGCCCCGGTGGCGATGCAGCAGGGCAAGTACGTGGCGAACGTGATCGACCGCCGGCTGCGCGGCAAGTCGCCGCCGGCGGCGTTCCGGTACTGGGACCGCGGGACGATGGCGACTATCGGCCGCAACCGCGCGGTGGCCGACGTCCACTGGTTCCGGCTGAGCGGGTGGCTCGCGTGGATGGCGTGGCTGTTCGTCCACATCATGTACCTGGCGAAGTTCGAGAACCGGCTCCTGGTGATGATCCAGTGGTTCTGGAACTACGTCAGCCGCAACCGCACCGCCCGGCTCATCACCGGCCAGCACGCCCTGGACGAGTTGTCAGTGCGGCGCGAGGTGATGGCCAACGGCCAGCCGGCCAGCCCGACCAGTTCGGCAAGGACGTGGAACTGACCGCCATGCTGACATCTCGACCCGTCGCACTCGTCACCGGTGCCTCGGCCGGGATCGGCAAGGAGCTGGCCCGCCGGTTCGCCCGTGGCGGACACGACCTGGTCCTGACCGCCCGCCGAGTAGACGAGTTGCAAACACTCGCCGACGAGTTGCGTTCCGCCGGCGCGACCGCCCATGTCTTCCCGGCGGACCTGTCCGACCCGGCCGCGCCGCGCAAGCTGTTCGACGAGGTCGCGGCCGCGGGGCTGGCCGTCGATGTGCTGGTCAACAACGCCGGGTTCGGCGTGTACGGCAAGTTCGCGGACGCTGACCCCGACCGGCTGCTGGCGATGGTGCGGGTGAATGTGCTCGCCCTGACCGAGCTGACCCGGCTATTCATTCCAGGGATGGTCGCCCGCGGCCGGGGGCGGGTGCTGAACGTGGCGTCCACCGCCGCGTTCCAGCCGGGGCCGCTGATGGCCGGGTACTACGCCACCAAGGCGTACGTACTCTCGCTCTCGGAGGCGCTGGCGCACGAGTTGCGCGGGACCGGGGTGACGGTGACGTGCCTGTGTCCCGGCCCGACCCGCACCGAGTTCGCCGCCGTGGCGGCGGCGGAAGGGACGAAGCTGTTCGACAACCCGAACGTCACGGACGCCGGCCCCGTGGCCGACGCCGGATACCGGGCGACGATGCGCAGCCGCCGGGTGGTGATCCCGGGCGTGCTGAACCGGCTCGGGGCGTTCGCCACTCGGTTTGTGCCGCGGACCGTGCTGATGCGCATCGTCGAACGGATCCAGGCGAAGCGAAGGAGGTAGGTCATGCCGCGAGCCACCTGGAACGGGGCCGTGCTGGCCGAGAGCGACGACACGCTCGTCGTCGAGGGCAACCACTACTTCCCGCCGGAGTCGCTGCGGCGGGAGCACTTCAAGCCGAGCGACACGCACACCGTCTGCGGGTGGAAGGGGACGGCCAGCTACTACCACGTCGAGGTGGGCGGCAAGCGCAACCCGGACGCCGCCTGGTACTATCCCGACCCGCTGCCGGCCGCGGAGAACATCGCCGACCGCGTCGCCTTCTGGAAGGGCGTCAAGGTCGAGGAGTGAACCCGCGTTCGTCCAGCCACTGGCGGAAGTTAACGACCTCGACGGTCAACCCGTGAGCGACGGCCTGGAAGTGCGGGTCCACCCAGCCGCGGGCGGCCGCCTCGTCCCAGGGGGTGCCGGGCGGTACGTCCACCGATTTGAGCAGGACGAGCCGCGACGCGCCGCCGACGACCGCGGCACGGGCGGCGATCGAGTCCGACGTGACATTCCAGGAGTACGGAAGTGAGCCGGGCCGGCCGTCGTCGGCGCGGGCGAAGTCGTGACAGTCGAGGATGGTCAGCCCGTCCCGTTTCAGGAGCGAAGCCAAGAACAGGGCGCTGACCGAGAGCGACCGCAGGGCGAGCCAGTGGGCGGCCTCGTCGCCGAGGTGGTGGACGCGGTCGTACTCGCGGACGGCGTCGGTGAACTGGCCGCCGCCGGGGACGAGCCAGACCGGCCCGGTCTGCAAGAGTGGGTCGAGGTACTGGTTCAGTCCCAATCCCAAGCCCGGGTGTTCGAACAGGCTGCCGCCGACCTTCACGACGATCATGGGCGCTCCGCGGAGTGGTCAACACAGCGAGCGGGGGGCGTAAGCCCCCCGAGGGAGTCACACTCGGGGGGCTAACGCCCCCCGCTCGCTTTGTTGACAGGGTGGGTCACGGCCGCCGCTCCGTGGCGAGGACGGCCAGCGCGTACGCCGGGGCGCAGGCGGCGACGGCCGGGCCGAGCTTGTCGGTGAGGGAAATAATCTCGTCGAAACTAAGCTCGCACTCGGCGAGTAGTCTCCTTGCCAGGAACTCTCCCGATCCGGACAGAATTGCCACCTTCCTTCTGTCGGCGGCCTCCAGTCGAGGACCGGAGAGCTGTATGAGTTGGCATAGGAGTGGGTGCTCGATTACATCCCGTTGCCTGTCGAAGACTCGTTCGGCGAGGCTCAATGTCTCGGCCTGCGGAACCATTTCCGGGTCTCCGCATAACATCCGACTCATACGTGCGTGGGCATGGGGCTTGGTCGCGGGCCGTCCGTCGCAAGTCTCACAGTCGTTCGGGTCTTCCGCGATGTGACCAAGCAGCAGGTAGGCATCCAGCGTCGAGGCGAACAACTCGGCCGCGACCTCCCGGGGGCCGATCAATGTACACACCGGACTGCGGCGAACTCCTGTGTACACGAGTTGGTACTGGCCCAGCCGCTCCGGGTCGGTGGTGCCGGCAGGATGTGGCGTTCCGTCCCGGATCGGGATGAGGTCGGTGGTCGTACTCCCAATGTCGATCAACAGACCCGAACCGCGCGGCACATAACGCCCAGCGAACGTCGCCAGCGAGTGCCAGTTTGCGGCGGCGACCTTCAGGTAAGCTGTCCGCGCCTCCTCGACGTTGAGGAACTTGCCGTCCGTGCCCCAGACTCGGATGGGGTAACTGCGGGAGACGTTCTGCACCGCGGTCAGGATGGCGTTCACGCCCTGCCGCTTCGTCTCGTAGC
>DATLIF010000308.1:0-1659 GCA_035539575.1 Fimbriiglobus sp.
CTCGTAACCGCCGCAGCCGCTGCGAGAAGCTCCTCCGGTCGGCCGCGTGGTACGTCTCCCACACCCGCTCCGAGAGCGCGTGGAACCCATCGACCAGCTTGCCCCGGCTGCGGATGGCCAGCCACCCGTGGAGGAAGCACCGCAGGACCACGACCAGTGGGAACAGGGCGACCCACGCCTGCCGCGTGGCCGCCCACCCGTCGGTGTTGACGGTCCGGGGCGCGTAGTCGGCCCGGACGTCCTGAGCTTCCCGCCGGAACACCTCGTAGGCCTCCCGCAGGTCGTCGGCCCCGGCCGTCGGGGCCAGGGCCGCCCCCAGGCAGCAGCCGTCGCCGACGGTAGTGGCGATGTAGTTCTTCACCCCGTCCCGCGGCTGGTGGTGCTCATCGGCCAGCAGGTGCTCGGGCAACGCGGCCCGCCGGAGGGTGGTCCCGACGATGCTGTTCCGCCCGAGCCCGACCTCCAACCGGTACCAGTACATCGGGCCGCGGCCGAACACCCGGGCCAACGCCCAGAACGGGACGCCGAAGGCCCGCAGGAACAGAGGCCCCTCGACGTCATCGGTCCGCCCGGTCAGGTACGGCAGGGCGAACGACGGGCGGATGGAATAGGCCCGGCCGGTGGCCGAGCAGCGGATGCGGCGGATGCGGATGCCGAGTCGCGTCGAGTGGCGCGCGTCCTTGAGGCGGTAGCCCCGGGCGAAGGCCGCGGGTAACAACTCGGGGGTGTCGCGGAACGCCTGGTCGAGCCACCCGCGGAAGGCGGCGGGGGTGTCGATCACCCGCCGGTAGTCGTCCTGGCCGATGGGCAGGCAGATGGTAGAACACCGGCGGGCCATGGTCCACCTCCGTCGCTCGACGGGTACGCAAGGTGGATCATGGCCCACTTCGTCTCACCGCCCGCTGCACTCCCGTTCATCGCGCCACCCCGCCCCACAATCCGGGACGGTCAGGAAAAAACGCACCGGGAGTTTACGCGCGGTTCTCGCATGGGATGATGAGGGATCATCCGAGTGCGGGGATCGCCATGTCGCACAGCGAGATCTTCAACGCGGCCGTCAGGCTGTCTGCCGACGAGCGGGCCGCCTTCCTGGAGCGGGCCTGCGGGACTGACCGCGAACTCCGCGACGAAGTCGAATCCCTTCTTCAGGCTCATGATTCACCGGACAGTTTTCTACGTGAACCGGTGGATCGAACGGGCGCCTACACGCCGATCGCCGAACGGGCCGGCACGGTCATCGGCCCGTACAAGTTGATCGAGCCGATCGGCGAGGGCGGCATGGGCAGCGTCTGGATGACGCAGCAGACCGAGCCGGTCAAGCGGCTGGTCGCACTCAAGTTGATCAAGGCCGGCATGGACTCGCGGCAGGTGCTGGCCCGGTTCGAGGCCGAGCGGCAGGCGCTGGCGCGGGGTCAGGTGGTTGTGATCGCAGAACTCGGTGATCGGTACGCTCTTCACCAGTTCCATCACGAAGTACGGCCGCCCGGACGGGGTCGCACCGCCGTCGAGCACCTTGGCGATGTTGGGGTGGTCCATCAGCGCCAGCGCCTGCCGCTCCGCCTCGAACCGGGCGACCACCTGCGCCGTGTCCATCCCCGCCTTGATGACCTTGACGGCCACGAGGCGCTTGACCGGCTCCTGCTGCCGGGCCAGCCACAC
>DATLIF010000309.1:0-6094 GCA_035539575.1 Fimbriiglobus sp.
GGCGGGGCCGGGGGCGGGTCATCACCGAGCAGCAGGTCCATCAGGTTGGCCGGCCGGTCGGTCCGGGCGTGGGCGTTACCAGCGGACATGCCAGACATCTCCAGGTCCATCCCGGCGGTCAGGGCGAACTGGGCCGGCACCTTTGGGGCGTTGGCCAGACCGTCGCGGGCGAAGGCGACGATCTCCGGCCACGGCCGCCGTTCAATGCGGTCGTAGTACGCCTTGCCGGTCGGGCGGGCGATGTTGCGAGCGGCCAGACCGCCGGACGACTTCTCCTCGCCGGCCGGGCCGGGCTTCGACGTCGCGGCTGTCGTCCCGTTCGTCGGCGTCTCCCGGGGCAGCTCGCGGGGCGACTCCGGAGTCACCTCCGGGACCACGGGCACGGCCTCCATCGCCGCCGGTCCCTGGCAGACCGCTTGCAGGCACTTGTTGAGCGCCTCCTGCGCGGCCGCGACCACCCGCGGGGACTTTTCGGTCGGGTTGCCGTCCGCGTCCGAGCAGGTCGCCGCCATCGTCAGGGCGGTGATCGTCTTCTTGGTGCAACAGCACCCCTTCAGCAGCGTCTTGGCCGCCTCCAGCCGCACCCACTCGTTGCGGTCCACACGCAGCGCCGCGACCAGCGCGTCCTCGGCCTCCGGCCAGTAGTGGCAGTCCAGGGTGCCGAGGTATTGCACCGCCTTGATGCGGTCCTTGGCCCCCATCCGGTCGAGTTTCGCCTTGGCCGCGGCCCCAACCGGTCCCGGGGCCTGCAACTCGGCGAGCGTCGGCGTCTGCGGCGGGAACGGCGGGATCAGGCCGCCGGTCAGCTTCGAGAGCGGCGTCTGGATGCGCTCGCGGAGCTGGCCGAGCGGGGTCCGGGCCATCGCCCGCTGTCGGTACTCGCGCTGGGCGCGGGAGAGCCCAAGGAAACTCCACAGAGTCGTGGTTGGGCCGGGCGGCGGCGGGAAGGCGCCGATGCCGATCGGGTCCGGGGCCGCCGGCAGCGGTGCGATCAGCGGGCTGGCCGGCGTGAGCGGGGCCGAGACGGCCGGGAACGGAGAAACCAGCGGCGCCGGCGGGACGCCGAAGGCTGGCGGAGGCGGGGCCGCCGGGACTTGGGCGGCCGCGGCCGTCGCCAGTGCCGGGGCGGCCACCAACGCGCACACGGTTCGCAGGATGGACATGGCACCTGACCTCGCGCGACGACCAGGCCGATAGCCGGGCCGGCAGTATGACGAGCCTCTACGGGTTATCAGTCGGACGACGGTTCGGCAGGACTTGACGGCTCGTTGCATTTTTCTGCCTGTGCGGATCGGTGAAACCTGACCGATTGTTCGGAATGCGGCAAAGGATTAGAGCAGTTTCGGCCTCCGAGTAGCGGCTGTCTTTTGGGAGGGCGAGGCTCCTGCCGAGCCGTGGGAGCCCAGGCGTTTGGGAGGGCGAGGCTCCTGCCGAGCCGTGGGAGCCCAGGCTCGGCAGGAGCCTCGCCCTCCCACCGATACGAGGAACCTGAACCTGCTCTAAGAGACGCGGCGGGCGCGAGTCCCCGGGTTCATGCCCTGGGGCTCACGCCCGCCGCTCGGAGGTACGAAGTGAGTGTCGCCGCCTGACACGGCAGCTCAGTACTGCAACTCCATCCCGACGCGGACGCCGTGGGCGTACCAGTCGTCGCGGGCGCGGGTGCGGATCGGCGAGACGATCCCCACCTGCCTGAAGATCTCACTGGTCGGTACAAGGGCCGGGCTGATGATCGGGTCGATCTGGTCTCCGGGCCGGGCCACGTCTTCCAGGTACAGCAGGTCGTATCCGATCGTTACCCGCAGGTGTCGGCTTACCTGCACGCCGACCTGCGCGCCCGCCTCGGCGAGGACCGTGAGCCGGTTGCTAACCCGCCGGCCGAGGTTCGCCCCCTGGAGCGCCAGTAGACCGCCCGGCAGCCGCGGCTCTCTGGGGACCGACACCTCGGAGAACCCGTCGATGTCTACCGTCTGGCGGTTGTTGCCGACCCCGCCCTTGAGCGTCAGGTTGACGAACGCCGGGCCGAACCGGTACTCGCCGCGCACGCCCAGAACCCCACCCCAGAACTGGTTGCGGGTGCGGAACCGGTCCACAAGCGTCAGCGTCGCGAACTGCTGCTGAGTCGCCAGCGGCAGGTTCGGGTTGACGTTGAAGAACACCCCCGTCTGCCCGACCGGCCGCGACACCTGGGTGACCGCCAGGTACTCGTCCAGGTCGAGGTACTTGCCGCCGGCGAGGACGTCGAACGAGTAGTTCAGGCAAGAGGCGATGTTGCGGACGACGAACAGGTCGGCCCCGGAGAGCCGGGCGCCAGCCGACAGAGACACCCCGCCGATTAGCCTGTTCAGCGCAACGGGGTCGGAGACCGTGTACACATCCGACTGGCCCAGTAGCGCGTTCACGAACGGGCGCACCAGCCGCGGTGAGCCGTCGGGACCGGAGTTCACCCCGGCGGCGAGTGTCTTCTGTTCGAGCAGGAAGACGCTCGCCCCGAGGCCGACGGTGTGGCGGTCGTTGAGCCACGCCCCGGCGTGCAACCGGCCGCCGTGGGCCGGGCCGAACTCGTAGTCGCGGTCCCCGAGTACCGGCACCAGCGGCTGGCCCGGTTGGCTGGAGGCGACCAGCAACGGCACTTGCGCTGGCTTGAGCCAGTACATCAGGTAGTCACCGCCGAACCAGACCGAGTCCGGCGGCCCAAGATGGGTGTCCCGGAAGATCGGGGGCTGAGGCGCGGTCGGTTCCGCACACGGTTGGTATGCGGGCGGGCCCGCAGGAACCGTCAGCAATGGGGTCTGCGAGGGCGCCGCCGGCTGGGCTGCCGCCGAGGTGCCAGGCGGAAGCGGGCCGGGTGGCGCCGCCGGGGCGGGCTGTGCCGCCAGGACGGCCGTCAGGACGAGGCCGGAGAGCATCCTTGCCCCTCCGCGGAATGACCAGTGGACCGCCAGCGGATGGGCGGGCAGTCGCTGGATTTATCGTCCAACAGGTACAACCGGCTTGAACGATACACTCGATAATCTCGACCACTTGGCCCGCATCTTGCCTCACTTACCCCAGGCGGCCTGATTGTCTTTGCGTTGTAATGATGTGGCTCGAGTCAAGTATTCCTTGTCAGGTTCATGGAAATGTCACAAATACTTCATGAGTTTTGGTTCCCCAGTAATCGGCCTATATACTGAACCGCGGATCGCGGATTGACATGCACGGCGTCTTTTTTCCGTCAGACGAGGATGCCTCGACAGTTGAGGCTGTCCTATTCCCTCTCCCTGCCAGGACTTGTAACATGAGTCGGGATCGACGAGTCGGCTTTACGCTGATTGAGTTGCTGGTGGTGATCGCGATCATCGCGATCCTGATCGGCCTGCTCCTGCCCGCGGTCCAGAAGGTTCGCGAGGCCGCCGCCCGGGCCAAGTGCCAGAACAACATGAAGCAGATCGCACTGGGGCTACACAACCACCACGACGCGTACCAGAAGTTCCCGGCCGGGATCGCCCCGAGCAACCGCTGTTGCTTCGGCACCTGGGTCATCCCGACCCTGCCGTACCTGGAGCAGGACAACCTGTACAAGCTCTACCAAAATTACAGCACCGGCCCGGCCACTTACTCGGCCACGGTGAACCGCCCGGTCACGACCACTCGGCTGTCGGTGATGACCTGCCCGACCGACACCCAGAACACGTTCGCCACTGGCGGGGTGCAAATCACCCTACACAACTACGTGGTGAACATGGGGAACACCGGGATCATCCGCGACCCGGCGACCGCGAACATCGTGGTGTCCAACAACTACGGGACGTCCGGTGTGATCTACGGCGGCGCACCGTTCAAGGTATCGCAGCAGATGACCATCCAGGGCATCTCCGACGGGTCGAGCAACACCCTGATGGTGGCAGAGACGTTGCAGGGGGCGAACAACGACCTCCGCGGGCTGACCTGGTGGGGGTACGGCAGCGGGTTCATGACCTACCTCGCGCCGAACAGCAATTCCCCGGACATCATGCAGGACGCCAACTACTGCAAGAACCAGCAGCCCAACGCGCCGTGCTTCGGGCCGTACACCACCGACCAGCCGATCACCCTGGCCGCCCGCAGCCGGCACACCGGCGGGGTCAACGCCGCCATGGGCGACGGGTCGGTGCGGTTCTTCTCCAATTCGGTGGACCTCCTGACCTGGCGGGCGCTCGGAACCGCGCAGGGTGGGGAAGTGGCCAGCAACTTCTAGTCCCAGTTTCGGTTGCCTCTGGCGAGCTGCCGACGCCAGTCGGCGGGTGACGAGCCGAAACCCGCCGACTGGCGTCGGCAGCTCGCTCTAGCGAAACGAAAACGGGACTAACCCACCGCAGAGGAGACAGAACAATGCGATTCGTCGGGTGCCTCGCGATTCTCGCCGCCGCGGTTGGGCTGACCGGCTGCGGCGGCGGGACGAACAAGAAGGCCGTGTCCGGCTCGGTCGCCTGGAAGTCGCAGCCGCTGGAGACCGGGATGATCCGGTTCCTGCCGGCGGACCCGGGCGGCCAGACCGAGACCGGGGCCGTCATCACCAACGGGAAGTTTGACATCCCCAGGGATCAGGGGCTCCTGCCGGGCAAGTACAAGGTGGCGATCAGCTCCCCCGACCCCAAAAGCGGCGGCGGACCGCCCGACGCCCCCCCGGGCGAGCGCGGCGGGTATCCGGCCACGGAGCGGATCGCCGCGAAGTACAACTCGAAGACCGAGTTGACCGCCGAGGTCACCGTTGACGGCAAGAACCACTTCGAGTTCAAGGTCGAGTGAGTAGGAAGTGATGGGCTCCGGTCTTCGCAGCCCGGAGCGCGAGCGGCGGGCACCAACTGCGCCCGTCACCCGCGCTCCGGGCTGCGGCTTGATACACGTCATCGGAATCGCAACGAGAGGAGTCTGCGATGAAGGTTCGCGTTCTATCGGCGGTCGTCGGCCTGGCCGCAGCGGTCGTCGCGCTCGGCGATGAGCCAACGGCCGGGCCGGCGGGCAAGACCTTGCGAGTGCTGTCGTACAACATCCACCACGCCGAGGGGACCGACGGCAAACTCGACGTGGCCCGGATTGCCGGCGTCATCAAGGCGGCCCGGCCGGACCTCGTGGCCGTGCAGGAGGTGGACCGCAACACGACCCGCACGAAGAACGTCGATCAGGCGGCCGAACTGGCCCGGTTGACCGGACTTCACGGCGAGTTCGCCAGAGCTATCGACCTCCAGGGCGGAGCGTACGGCCAGGCGATCCTCTCGCGGTGGCCGCTGAAGGCGGTGAAGACCCACGTCCTGCCCGGCAAGAAGGGTCAGGAGACCCGGATCGCCGTCGAGGCGAAGGTCGAGCCGGGCGGCGGGCGGCCGGCGCTGACGTTCGTCGGCACCCACTTCCAGCACGACGACCCGGCAATCCGGGAGGAGCAGGCGGCGAAGGTCAACGAACTATTCGGCACGGCGGACGGCCCGGTCGTCCTGGCCGGCGACCTCAACGCGACGCCGGACAGCAAGCCGATGAAGGTGATCGCGGAGAAGTGGTCGTTCGCCACGGCCCCGGACAGGGGACTGCTGACCATCCCGTCGGCGACGCCGCGGCGGCAGATCGATTTCGTCCTGTACCGGCCGGCCGGCCGGTTCCGGGTCGTCGAGGCGAAGGTGATCGATGAACCGGTGGCGTCGGACCACCGGCCGGTGCTGGCGGTGCTGGAGTGGTCTGGGAACTGATCCGCATCCCGGCAGCTTGCTCCCGGGATGCGGATCCCTCGCCCACGTCGAACCGTTTGGCTAGTGGTTCATTGCGGGTCATCTGATACGGAGCCGACGACGCCAGTCGTCGGGTGAGTGGGCGACATCCGACGACTGGCGTCGTCGGCTCCACAACAATTCACGTGCAAAGGACCACTACCTGGTCTCGTCGAGGAACCCGCCGACCGTCGATCCGAAGCCCAGCCGCACCGGCAGCGGCTCGATCGATTGCGGCTGCGACGAGTCGCTGGGGTTCGGGACGATGAACACCCCGTTCCGATCCAGCACCGAGAACGGCTCGGGTTCACTCTGGCCCGGTGCGAATGCGTATTCGACCACCTCGACCCCCGACCCGCGTGCGGACCCTACCAGGA
>DATLIF010000310.1:0-11319 GCA_035539575.1 Fimbriiglobus sp.
TGTCCTCCCTCACCCACTTCGACGAGTCCGGCGCCTACCGCATGGTGGACGTCGGCGCCAAGCCCGAGACGCATCGCAGCGCCACGGCGTCGGCCCTTATCCGTATGCAGCCGGCGACCCTCGCGCTCATTCGCGACAAGGGTGTGGCCAAGGGGGACGTTCGCGAGGTCGCCCGGCTGGCCGGGATCATGGCCGCGAAGAAGACCGCCGACCTGATCCCCCTCTGCCACCCGCTGCCGCTGACGTCCGTGGAAGTAAGTTTCGCGTTCGACGGGGATTGCGTCCTGCGGATCGAGGCGACGGCCCGGGTTTTCGGGCGGACGGGTGTTGAAATGGAGGCCCTCACGGCGGTTAGCGTGGCGGCCCTGACGGTGTACGACATGTGCAAGGCGGCGGACCGCTCCATGACCATCGAGCGGGTCCGCCTGGAAGAAAAGTCCGGGGGGAAGTCGGGTGACTTCCGCCGGGACGACGAACCGCCGGGGCGTCCATAAAACTGTTCGGGTCGAACTGGCCCGGACGCCCGACGGGGACCGCCATGCACACCCTGCCCGCCGAACCAAAGGTGAACGGCCACCGTCCCGCCGCACTGCCGTTCGGTCCGGTTGCCGCCGACCTGGAGCAGGCCGAGCGCATCTTTACGTCCACGTTGGCCCCGTACCACTCGCCTTTTGCCCCCCTGGTCCACCACCTGCGCCACTACCGCGGCAAGGGGCTGCGGCCGGCGCTGCTGCTGCTCACCGCGAAGGCGTGCGGCGGTGTCACACCGGCGCAGCATACGCTCGCGGCGGTCGTGGAGATGATCCACACCGCGACGCTGGTCCACGACGACGTGCTGGACGAGGCCGACACCCGCCGCCACGCCCGCACGGTCAACGCGGAGTGGGGCAACAAGGTCAGCATCCTGCTCGGGGACATGCTGTTCACCCATGCCTTCCACCTGACGAGCACCGTGGACGGCCGGGCGTGCAACCTGATCGGCGAGGCGACCAACCGCGTCTGCGCCGGCGAGTTACGGCAGGTGTGCGAGCGAGGCAATCTCCACCTGGCGGAGGCCGACTATTTCGCCATCCTTGATGGCAAGACGGCGGCTCTCACCGAGGTCTGCGGCCGGCTCGGGGCGCTGTACGCAGGTGCGTCCGAGGCGACCGCCGACCGGCTGGCGGCGTTCGGCCGCAACCTGGGGATCGCGTTCCAGGTCGCCGACGACCTGCTCGACCTGACCGGCGACGAGACGAAGGCCGGCAAGACGCTTGGCACAGACCTGGAACAGCAGAAGTTGACGCTGCCTGTGATCCACGCGCTCCACAAGTTGCCGCCCGCGGAGGCGGACGCCTTCCGGGAGGTGCTGCGGTCGCCGGGCCAGGAGTGCCGGGCGAAAGTAGCGGCGGTGCTGGAAGCGACCGGGTCGGTGGGCTATGCCCGGCGGCGGTCCGAGGAGTTCGCCCGCAACGCCCGCTCGGCGCTGGAGTGCCTGCCGCGATCGGAGTGCCGAGCGATCCTGGAGGAGATCACCGACTGGTCGATCCGACGGGAGAAGTAGACCGGCCTGTCTTCGTGTTGCCCCCGCCCCAGGGGTGCGGGATAATCTCCCCACCATGAACCCCTCCGAACTCGACGACCTGTTGCGCCAATCCCTGACCGACCACAAGCTCAGCGGCAGTGAGAAACAGGCGCTGACCGGCTTCGTACTAACGCACATCGACTCCGACCAGGATCGGGCTGTCGCCCGCAGCCGGGCATTCGAGGTGGCGCGGCAGGCGGCCACCGACGAAGAGGCCCGCCGGGTACTCTCCTGGCTGGAGGACGTGCTCAAGGTGGTCACCCCGGCACAGGGCGGTCCGCCGAACCCAGCCGCGGCCCCGGCAGAGGCGTGCTTCAGCCCCGGCGAGGGGTGCCTGCGGATGATCGCGAGCCGGTTCTCGACCGCACGCCGGTCGGCGGATCTGTGCGTGTTCACCATCACCGACGACCGCATCACCCGCGCCCTCATCGATGCCCACCGTCGGGGGGTGGCGGTCCGGCTCATCACGGATAACGACAAGTCCCACGACCTCGGGTCCGACGTCGAGCAGATCGCCGCGGCCGGGGTGACCGTGAAGGTGGACCGTACACCGTTCCACATGCACCACAAGTACGCGATCTTCGACGGCGCGCGGCTCCTCAACGGCAGCTACAACTGGACCCGCGGCGCGGCGAACGATAACGAGGAGAACCTGATCGACACCGGCGACCCGCGGCTACTGCAAGCGTTCCGCCGACACTTCGAGGCGCTGTGGGAGAAGCTGTAGGGCACGCGCTGCGTGCCGCGTTCCGAGCCCGACCCGCTGGACCGACCATGACCCGAGCCTTCGCCTGCCTTGGCCTCGGCCTGTCCGCTGCTGTGCTCCTCGCCCAGCCGAAGCCGGCCGACAAGATCGAGTACGTCCGCAAGGCCACCCGGTCCGAGACGGCTCGCGCGGTCCTGGCCTCGGTCGGGCTGCCGACGCTGGAGGGGAAGTGGTACTACGCCGGGCCATTCGACGCCGCCACCCGCGACGGGGTCGAGGCGAAGTTCCCTCCGGAGCAGGGCGTCGATCTGAAGGCCGCCTACGTCGGCAAGGGCGGCGTGAAGTTCGGTTGGAAGCCGGTCCCGGACTTCCAGCCCGGCAAGGTCTACAGCTTCCTCAGGCTGTTCCCCGCGCCGCAGGACGACGCGGTCGTGTATCTGTACCACGAGTTCGAGGCCGCCGAAGCTGTGACGTTGCCGCTGTCACTCGGCAGTGACGACACGCTGACGGTGTTCTTCAACGGCCAGAAGATCCTGCACGAGGACCACGTCCGGGCCGCCGCCCCGGACCAGTCGCGGGCCGAGCTGAAGGTGAAGCCGGGGACCAACAAGCTGCTCATCAAGGTTGGCCAGTACGCCGGCGGGTGGGCGGCCTACGTCAGCCCGGAACTGCCGGCCGCGATCCCCGCCACGATCCGCAAGCGGCTCGACCGCGACTTCCCGCCGCCGGCCGATGTCCAGGAGGCTCAGTCCACCGCGCAGAGTGAGTCGCGCCACTACAAGCTAACGACCCTGCAACAGCCAGCCGACTGTGTGCTGGAGGTCGGTGGGCTCGGGTTCCGACCGGACGGCAAGATGCTCGCCTGCACCCGCCGCGGCGAGGTGTGGCTGGTCCACAACCCCGGCGCCGCCGACCCGACCGCGGTCCAGTTCACCCGGTTCGCCTCCGGTCTGCACGAGCCGCTCGGTTTGCACGTCGTCGATAACACGACGGTCTACGTTGTCCAGCGCGCGGAACTGACGAAGCTCATCGACCGCGACGCCGACGGGACCGCCGACGAGTTCGTCACGGTGTGCGACCGGTGGGGCGTCTCGGGCGACTACCACGAGTTCGCGTTCGGCCCGGCGGTGGACCGGAAGGGCAACTTCATCATCACCCTGAACGTCGGGTTCGGCGGCGGCCACCAGGCCAAGGCCGCGTGGCGTGGCTGGTGCGTCAAGGTGGCGCCCGACGGCCGGATGGAGCCGTGGGCCTACGGGCTGCGGTCGCCCAACGGCGTCAACTTCTCGCCCGACGGCGAGCTGTTCTACAGCGAGAACCAGGGCGAGTGGGTTGCGTCGAACCGGCTCAACCACCTGAAGCGCGGTCGCTTCTACGGCCACCAGGCGGCGTTGAAGTGGGTGAAGGACTCGCCGTTCGCCGGCCGGGTGCCGGAGAAGGTGCGCAGTGGTATGTGGTACGACGGCACGGACCCCCGCGACCCGAACGCGCCGAAGGTCTACCCGGCCGTGGACCCGCCGGCGGTGTGGTTCCCGTACGGTCGGATGGGCCAGTCGCTCAGTGAGCCGGTCTGGGACACGACGGACGGCAAGTTCGGGCCGTTCGCCGGCCAGTGCTTCGTCGGTGACCAGACCCGTTCCAGCGTCATGCGCGTGGCGCTGGAGAAGGTCAACGGCGTCTACCAGGGTGCCTGCTTCCCGTTCCGCACGGGGTTGCAGTGCGGGGTGAACCGGCTGGCGTTCGGCCCGGACGGTGCGCTCTACGCCGGCCAGACCAACCGCGGTTGGGGGTCCGTCGGCGGCAAGCCCTACGGTTTGCAGCGGATCGCCTTCGCCGGTGAGGTGCCGTTCGAGGTCCACGCGGTGTTGCTGACCGACGAGGGGTTCCGGCTGGCGTTCACGAAGCCACTCGACGCGGCGACGGCGGCGAAGCTCGCCGCCTATGCCGTGCGGTCGTTCACCTACGTCTACCACTCGACGTATGGCAGCCCGGAGGTGGACCAGCGGGCCGAAACGGTGGCCCGCGTCGAGGTGGCGACGGACCGGCGGTCGGTGACGATCGCGGTGCCGGGCGTGCGCAAGGGGCGTGTCTACGACATCCGGCTGACCGGGGTGAAGTCCGCGAACGGCGAGGCGGTCCTGCACCCGGAGGCGTACTATACGGTGAACGAATTGCCGAAGTAGACCTGCTCAGGTGTGCCGTGCTCGACCCGTCCGACTTCGATCTCACCGACCCGCGGCACCCGTTCCACGTTCACCACATGGGGCTGGCGCTTGCGGAGGCGGCCGCCGCCGAGGCCGAGGATGAGGTGCCGATCGGCTGTGTGATCGTCCACCCGGAAGAGGGTGTTGTCGCCGCGGCCCACAACCAGCGGGAGCAACTCAACGACCCGACCGCCCACGCCGAGATGATCGCCCTGACCCAGGCGGCGGCGGCGCTGGGGTCGTGGCGGCTGGAGAAGTGCATCCTGTACGTGACCCTGGAGCCGTGCCCGATGTGCGCCGGGGCGGTCGTTCAGGCGCGGGTGCCGGTGGTGGTCTACGGCTGCACCGACCCGAAGGCCGGGGCCTGCCACACGCTGTACCAGATCACATCCGACCCGCGGCTGAACCACCGTTGCCAGGTCGTCGGCGGGGTGCTGGCCGACCGGTGTGCGGCGGCCCTGTCGGCGTTCTTTGCCCGGAAGCGGGCGATGGGTAAGAAATGACGGGCGGGCGGTCCGCACGACCGGCACCACCGGACCGGCCGCCACGCCCCCATCCGGTCATCCCTGCCGGGCGGCTGGGCTAATCTTTGCGGCGCGGGTAAAGTAGCGAAAGCCGCCCGTCCCCGGCCCGCGTCCCGGCCGACCCGGAGTCACCCCCGATGCGTCACCGCCCGGTCCTGCTCGCCGTCCTGTGCCTCGCCGCCGGCCCGGCCGCGGCCCAGCCTCTCGCCGTACCGCCAGGCCGGGACGCCCTCGACCGGCTCCACCTGCTCAGTGAGTGGACCGCCTACCTGCCGCTGGAGGGGCAGAAGGATGCGGTCGAGACCGTCCAGGTGGTCGATGGCGCGCAGATCCTCGTGCAGACCCGGGCCGGTCTACTGGTCGCCCTGGACGCCAACTCCGGGGCCAAGCAATGGACGTTCAAGTACCCCTCCTCGTACTCGACGCTGTACCAGGTCGCGGTCACGGACGAGTTCGTCTTCGCGCTGAACGTGGCCCGGCTGTTCTGCCTGCACCGGTACACCGGGGCAATGGAGTTCAGCTACGAGTTGCCCGGGTACGCCACCACCGGTGCGGTGGCCGACAAGGAGAACGTGTATGTCAGCCTGAACGGCAGCAAGATGGTCGCCTTCCGGTTCCCGTCCCTGGTCCGTACCGCCGAGCGTCGGCCGAACGGTGCCGTCCGGCCAGGCAGCGGGCCGACCAACCCGGCCGACGCTCTGGCCTCCCGGTACACCCTCGGGGCCACCCGGTCGCTGCTGACCGAGCCACAGTTCGAGCGGCCGATCTCGCTGTTGGCGGGCACGAACGAGTCGGTCGGCGGGCTGGCCGGTCTGAACCGAACGCCGTCGATCAGCCTCCTGCCGACCGTCACCCCGCCGTACACCCTGTCCGGCCGGCGTCTGCACGCCTCCCCGTCGATTAGCGTCCTGCCGTCACTGCGTCGGCCTTACCAGCTCAAGCCGGAATACATGCATAACAACCAGCGGACACCGTCGGTCAGCGTACTACCACCGTCGGTGGCCCGGGCGTTCGAGTTGGCGAACCTGCGGCCGAAGGGGATCCAGCCGACGCATGAGTGGTCGTATGTGACGCCGGCCCGGCTGCTGTTCCCGCCGGTCCGGGTGACCGGGCTGTCCGGGAACCAGGTCGGGGCGCGGTCGCTGATCGACCGGCTGTGGTTCACCACTGACGGACCAGTCGGGGGAGCGCTGTCGGTGGCCAACGGTCAGCCGCAGGTGATCGCCACCTTCACCGCCAGGATCGCCGCCCCGCTGGCCGGTCCGCTGCCGTACGAGCGGCCCGGCTACCGACCGGAAGACCCCGAGGCCCGCACCCAGCTCGGCTTCGCCGGACTGGTCGAGGGCGCGCTCATCGCGGTGGACCTGATCGGCGGCGGCACAGAGGGGGCCCGGGTCGAATGGCGGGCGAACCTTGGCGGCATGCTGAACCGCAAGCCGCTGGCCACCCCGTCCTCGGTGTTCGCCTCCGGTGACCACGCGGGGGTGTCTCAGGTGGACACCAGGACCGGTCAGTTGATCTGGCGGACCGCGTTGAACGCCGACTTCCCGCTGGCGGTCAACGACGAGTTCGTTTACGTCCGGGACCGGGTCGGCACGCTGCTGGTCTACGACCGGCGCAAGCCCACCGACCCCGTCACCCGCCGGGCGGAGCCGCTGGCCCGGATGGACCTATCCGGGTTCAACGTGCCGGTGACCAACCACCAGACCGACCGCATCCTGCTGGCGGCCGACAACGGCGTGATGATCTGCCTGCGGGACGCGCAGGCGAAGTACGCCCGGCCGGTCCGGGTGGCCCCGCCGCCCCCGCCTCCGCCGGTCCTGAAGAAGGAGCCAGGCGAGGCGCCGGTCACGCCCGAGGAGCCGATGAAGGAGGAGCCGAAGGCCGAGCCGAAGAAGGTCGAACCCAAGGTGGAACCGAAGAAGGTCGAGCCGAAGGTCGAACCCAAGGTGGAGCCGAAACCGGTCGAGCCGAAGAAGGAGGAGCCGAAGAAAGAGGAGCCGAAGAAGGAGTGACGGCGCTCCAACCAGTCCACACGCAGGGGGCGAACGCCCCCTGCGTTCGTTTCGGGGGAGACGGGTGAAAGCGACCCGCCTTGTCGCAGTTGGCTTGTTGCTGCTGGTGCTGGCGGTCCCGGTCGGGCTGCCGCTCTGTGTGGCAGTACGCGCCCCCGGCGGTGGGACGTGGGCAGAGGCCGATCGCATCGCCGGGTTGGCCGGCAATACCCTGGCGTTGGCGGCGGGAGCGTGCCTGATCGCGGTTCCGGCTGGTGCGCTCCTGGCGCTGGCCCTCGAACGCGCCCAGGTGCCCGGTCGGGGCGTGTTGCGGTGGCTGGTGCTGATCGGGCTGTTCGAACCGCTGCCGGTGTACGCGGTGGCGTGGCAGGTGGTGCTCGGGGCGTGGCTGCCGCCGCTGACTCTGGAGCCGGGTCAGGTCGCGTGGCGACCGTGGGGGCAGGGGCTGTTGCCGGCGATGTGGGTCCACGGCATGGCCGGGCTGCCCTGGGTGGCGTGGATCGTCTCGGCGGGCTTGCGGACCGCGGACCGCGGTCTCGAAGAAGACGCGCTCCTGACCGGCGGGCCGTCGGCGGTGTTCCGGCGGGTGCTGTTGCCGCGGGCGGCGCTGGCGTCGGTCGCCGCCGGTGGGTGGGTGGCGGTACAGGCGGCGACCGAGATCCCCGTCACCGACGCGATGATGGTGCGGACGTTCGCCGAGGAGGTCTACACGCAGTTCGTGGCCGCGTCCGGCGCCTTGGCCGGCGCGGTGGCGGTGACGCTCCCGGCGTGGGTCGCGGCGGTGCTGGTCGGCGGCTGGGTGGCACGATCGGCAACGCGGACCTTCGATGCGCCGCCGACCGAGGCGGGCCGACCGCTGAACCTGAAGCTCGGCCCGTGGACGCGGTGGGCAACTGCGGTTGGCGCGTGGCTGGCGGCGGGGCTGTTCGCCGGGCTGCCGCTGGCGGCGCTGGTGTGGAAGGCGGGCGGAGGCGGCACGAGGCTCGGCTGGACGGCGGCCTCGTTCGTGGACGACTTGTACAAGGTGCTGCGGACCGACGGCGAGGTGCTACTCGGCAGCCTCTCGGCGGCGGTCGGGACGGGGCTAATCGCGGCCGGGCTGGCATGGGTGGCGTGCTGGCTGGCGAACGGGTCGCGGTGGTTCGGCCGGTTCCTGTTCGTGCTGTGCGTGGTGCTGGCCGTCACGCCGGGGCCGGTGGTCGGGCTGGGTCTGAAGAGCGCCATCGCCCATCTGGTGGACACCGAGGAATGGGTGCTGGGACGGGTCGGGCTGAGCCTGGCGTTCCCGCCGTTGCGGTCGCTACTGTATGACCAGCCGTCGCCGGTGCCGGCCGGGTGGGCGGCGCTGGTGCGTCTCTTTCCCGTGGCTGTCGCGGTGATCTGGCCAGCGGTGCGGGCGGTGCCGCGGGACCTGCTCGAAGCGGCAACACTCGACGGTGTGAGTGTCTGGCGGTATGTGCTGGTCCCGCTGACCGGACCCGCCGCGGCGCAGGCCGCGCTGGCGGTGGCGGCGCTGGCGCTGGGCGAGGTCAGCGCGTCGAAGCTGGTCAATCCGCCGTTCCGCACCGCGTACGTCCTGCGATTATTCGACCTGATGCACTACGGGGCGGAGTCCACCGTGGCGGCGCTGTGCCTGCTGCAACTCGCCGCGACGACCCTGTTGGCCGCCGCAGTGGTGTGGCTGACCGGCGGGGGGAGGCCCCCTGGGACCGCGGCCGTCCCGGCCGTTCTTGCTCCGCGAACCGGGTGACTTCGGGGACACCCCAGCTACCTGACCGGTGCAGCAAGAGCGGCCGGGACGGCCGCGGTCCCAGGAGCGCAAGAACCGGATAGAACCCACCCCCCGAGGCCCGGTACAGTACCCGCGGAGGTGAACCATGAGCCGCGTCGCCGCGCCGGAAGTCGTCCGCCAGGTCGAAGAGGTCTGCCGTCACATCCGCGAGAACCCGGAGCCGCCGCCGTCGCTGGCGGAGCTGGCCGTGCTGGTCGATCTCAGCCCCGGGCACCTGCAACGGGTGTTCAAGCGGGTCGCCGGCGTCTCGCCGAAGCAGTACGCCGACGCCTGCCGGGTGGACCGGCTCAAGGCGGGCCTGCGGTCGCACCCGACCGTGACGACGGCGATGCTGGAGGCCGGGTACGGGTCGAGCAGCCGGCTTTACGAGCAGGCGGCGTCCCGGCTCGGGATGACTCCGCGGGCGTACCAGAAGGGCGGCCCAGCCACGACAGTCCGGTTCACCGTCGGCCGTTCGGACCTGGGCCGGGTGCTGCTGGCCGCGACGGACCGAGGCGTCTGCGCGGTCAGCCTCGGCGACGACGCGGCCGAGTTGGAGGCGTGGCTGCGCGAGGAGTTCCCCGCGGCGACGGTCGAGCGGGCCGACGCGGATTTGCGCGGCTGGCTGCAAGCGCTGCTGGACCACCTGGCCGGCGAGTTGCCGCACCCGGCGTTGCCGCTGGACGTGCGCGGCACCGCGTTCCAGCGGCGGGTGTGGGAGGAGCTACGCAAGATCCCGGCCGGCGAGACGCGGACCTACACCCAGGTGGCGGCGTCGCTGGGCCGGCCGGCGGCGGTGCGGGCGGTGGCGCGGGCATGTGCGACGAACCCGGTGTCGGTGCTGACGCCGTGCCACCGGGTGGTCGGCTCCGACGGGTCGCTCCGCGGCTACCGCTGGGGCGTCGAGCGGAAGAAGAAGCTGCTGGAGCGGGAGAAGGGAGGCGGGTAAGGTGGGCCGAGTCTTCAAGGCCCGCATATTTCGAGCCGCGGAGCGGCGGCCGAAGGTAGCCAGCGACTGTGTTGAAAGTCAACCGGCGAAGGTGTGCCAGTTATCGTGCTTCGGCCAAGGTCGGCTCCCACGGGCGGCCATCCCGGACGACGGCGTTGGCGATTACCAGCAACCGCCGGGCGACCGCCACGAGAACGACCTTGGCGGCCTTCCCGCGGGCCCGCAGGCGTTGGGCGAAGTCCCGCAGCGGGCCGGCCACCCGCGCCGCCGAGAGGGCCGCCAGGTACAACGCCCGGCGGACCGTGCCGCGACCGCCCCGGATGTGCCGACCCCCGGTCCGCCCGCCGCTGTCGTCCGCGAACGGGGCCAGCCCGGCCAGGGCGACGAGTTGGTCCGCCGGCCGGGTGCCCAACTCGGGCAGGTCGGCGACGAGCGTGCGGCTGACGACCCGACCGATCCCCGGGATCGACCGCAGCAGGTCGTCCTGCGTCCGCCACGCGGGGGTCCGCCGGATGGCCGCCGCCAGGTCCCGGTCGGCGGTCGCGATCCGGTCGTCGAGCCAGGCCAGGTGGTCGGCGATCCCGGCCCGGATGGCGGCCGGGGTGTCGGGGCGGAGCCGGTTGGCCTCCATCACCCGCATGTCCAGGAGTTGGCGGCGACGAGTCAGGACGGCGGCCAACGCCTCCCGGTCCGGGTCCGGGGCCCTCGCCGGGGTCGGGTCGATGCGGGCGGCGAACTCGGCGAGGACGGCGGCGTCGACCCGGTCGGTCTTGGCGTGGCGGCCGAGGACGCGGGCGAAGTCCCGGGCCTGGCGGGGGTTGACCACGGCGACCGGGACGCCGGCGAGGTGGAGGGCGGCGCCGGCGGCCGCCTCGTACCCGCCGGTCGCCTCCAGGGTGACGAGGCGGACGCCGGCGAGGCGGTCGGCCAGGGCGACGCAGCCGTCGGGCGTGTTGGGCAGGCGGATCGGCTCGCCGGGCGGGTAGGTGGCGATGTCCAGATGATCCTTGCTGACGTCGATGCCGGCGGTGGTGTGGGTGTCGGACCTAGTGGTCTCCGGCTCTCCGGGGGTGCCCGTCCTTGCGAATGCGGACTCGGGGTCCGAGCGACTGTTCGGGCTGGGTCCGGAGTGGTTCTCGGGGGGCGGTGGCCTCGCTGGCGAACGGCTTCGCAGGCCCAGGGGTAGACGGCCTACCGCCCCCCGTGTCTTACTCGCCGGTGACCGCTTGCAACATACAAGGGGCGCAAGCCCCTGGTGGCGAGTCGATGCAATGGAACAAGTCCCGGAGGGGTGACAGAGCTTTGGCGGTATCAACCCGCCACAAGTCTCGCTACGTAATCGCGTTGCTAATCCGGGCTCATGTCACTCGACCTGCCACCCGGGATATCGATGGGATCGCTGCTCGCGCCTCCTCGGTAGAACAAGAGGTAAGCCAGCATCAGCCCCCAGGGCTACCGCACTATGAGTGCCGGGATTCCTTGCAGAACCTGGAGCAGGTAGCCGTCGTCCCAGCCGGCCTTTAACCGCTTGGTCGGAGCCGTGCCCTTGCCGGGTGCCCGACGCAACAGCGACACCGCCACCCGCC
>DATLIF010000311.1:0-9188 GCA_035539575.1 Fimbriiglobus sp.
GGATACATAACCCCCTGAGCGGGGGGTGGAAGCCCCTCAGGGGGCTTCCACCCCCCGCTCAGGGGGTTATGTATCCGGTTGGTGAACCTCGGACGCCTGGGCGTGTCTGACCCCCATTGCGTTTCCCGTGGGCGGAGTGCGGCATCATCATGGGGGCCGGCCATGAGCGACACCATCGAATCGGCGACGTGGGGCAAGAACGCGCCCACGGCCGGCGAGGTGCCGGCGGTCGCGCTGGTGGACCCGAAGTACCCGCAGAACGTCGGCATGGTCGTCCGGCTGGCGTCGTGCTACGGGCTGCGCCAGGTGTGGTTCACCGGCGACCGGGTGACGCTCGACCCGGCGAAGGGGGAGCGGCTGCCGCGCGAGGAGCGCATGAAGGGGTACAAGGACGTGCGGATGATCCACCACGACCAGTTCTTCGACCGGTTCCCGGCAGACGCGGTGCCGGTGGCGGTCGAGGTGCGCGCCAACTCGGAACCGCTGCACGCCTTCGAGCACCCGGAGAACGCCCTGTACGTCTTCGGGCCGGAGGACGGCAGCATTCCGAAGGTGCTGCTGGGCCACTGCCACCGGTTCGTCGTGATCCCGACGCGGCACTGCCTCAACCTGGCGACGGCCGTGGCGACGGTGCTGTGGGATCGGGAGTACAAGCGCTGGCTGGGTGGCAAAGTTGAGGCGCCGGTCACGCCGGGCGAGTACGAGCGGCGAGGGGTCGTCGAGTCGCCTGTCTTGTAGGGTGGGTCGAGTCTTCGAGACCCACCGTCCGGCGCGTGGTGGGCCTCGAAGACTCGACCCACCCTACAAGACCTCCCGCAGGACCGGCATCGTGTCCTTGAACGCCAGGTCGCCGATCAGGCAGGGGTGCTTGTACTGCTCCGGGCTGCCGCCGGTCTTGGAAAGTCGCTCGCGATCCCACTGCGCCCAGGTACCGGCCGGCAGCACGAACGCCCGCACCGACCCCAGCCGCGCCGACTCCCGCTTCGCCGCGTACTCGATGTTCAACTCGCCAAGGGCCTTGTCGTACTCGGAGAGGAACCGCTTGAGGGCGTCCGCGTCGGCGGCGTCGGGTTCCTCGATGAACAGGCCGTAGTACGGCCGCTCGTCGCTCCACACCGGGGCGAGGCTGTAGCCGTGGACGTGCAGGCCGGTCCGCCGGGCGGCCGCCTCCATCGCCTGCGTCACCTGGTGCTCGGAGAGCTTCTCGCCGGTCAGGTTGGCGAACCGGTGCCCCTTGCCCAGGAACTCCACCAGCGGCGTCTTCCCCAGGAAACCCCGCACCCGCACCAGGTCGCTGATCTGGTAGCGGTACAGCCCGCTCGCCGTCGTCGGCACGATGAAGTAGGACTTGCCGTCCTCCAGTTCGTGCGCGCCGAGTACGGTCGGCGACGCGGAGTCCGCCTCCCCCTCGGGGACGAACTCGAAGTAGTGCGACCAGATGTCGAGCACGCCGGCCGGGGTGTCGTTGGCGAACGGGATCGTCATCCGGCCTTCGCTAGCAAGGAGTCCCAGGTCGCGGACGGGCGGCTCGCCGAAGTAGCGCGGCAGTTGCCGCAGGTACGGCCCCATGCTGCCGCCGGTCCAGGTGCCGATCAGCGTCGTCTCCGGCGGCCAGACGTCCTTCGGGTACAGGTGGTCCCGCGTGCCGGCGAGCGCGTCCAGTTCCCGCGCCCGGTCGGGGCGCGCCTTGAGCCGCGGCGTGACGTACGCGCGCACGGCCGGCGGCACGTCGAGGTCGGCCGCCAGCGTGCCGTCGTGGATGTCGCGGATCAGCCGCTCCTTCTCCTGGTCGAGGACGCGGCCGAGCATCACCAGCGTACTCGGGTTGGCGGCCAGGAACATCGCGCACGACCGCGGCAGCGCCAGCCGCAGGGCGGCGTAGTACCGGCTGCGGGCGTCCTTGATCTTGCCGGTGACGGCCGGGATCGCGTACAGCCAGCGGATGATCCGCTTCTGCACCTCGGCGGTGAACCCAGACAGGTTGCCGCAGGGGGTGCCAGCCTCGGTGCGGAACTCCTCCGGGTCGCCGACCATCTGCACGATCGCCCGCAGGAACAGCCGCCGGCCGCGGTGGTCGCGGTACGCCCGCGCCCCCCACATGTTCCAGCCGCGGCGGTAGTCGGCCAGGTACTGCCCGGTCACCGGGATCAGCTTGCGGGCCGCAGTGGTGCCGCTGGTCAGCGCGAACATCAGCACCTTGTCGCCGGCGATCAGCGCGTCCGTCTCGCCCTTCTTGACCCGCTCGACGTACGGCTCGACGTACTCGTACGGGGCGATGGGCACGTTGCGGCGGTAGTCCGCGGCGGTGCGGACCGCGGCGAAGTGGTGGTCGCGGCCGAAGGCGGTGGCGGCCTGCCGGTCGAGAATGCGGCGCAGCAACTCGGCCTGGGTGCGCTCGGGGTCGAGGCAGTCGCGCTCGAACCGGGCGATCCGCCGATGGATCGGCAGCGCGATCAGCCGCCCGGCGCGGGTCAGGAGGAAATGGGTGAGGGACATGTCGGGTGGTGGGGTGGTGGGGTGATGAGATGGCATCTTGCTGTCTTTCACCACCTCACCACCCCACCACTCCACCACATTACTCTGCCCCCGCGGCGGCGAGGCGGCCGGAGTCTTGCGGCTCCAGCGGCGGGGTGCCGTCCGGCGGGGTCGTGGCCGCCACGTCGGCCGCCACGCCGAGGTGCCGGGTGAAGAACGCCGCCAGCCGCCGGTGGTACTCGTCGCCGGCCGCGTGCAGCGCCTGGTTGTGTTTCGCGTTGGGCACCAGCCACAACGTCTTGTCCCGGCTGCCGGCCCGGGCGAAGAGCGCCTCGGCCATCTCCGGCTTGATGTACGTATCCGCCCCGCCGTGGATCATGAAGAGCGGCTGCCGCATCCGCTTGACCGCCCGCTCGACCGACAGGAACTGGACCGCCCGGCGGTCGGCCGCCTCGCGGATCGCCACCGACCCGATGGTGCCGTAGAGCCAGTCCGGCATGTTCGCCTGGAGCCACTTGCGGGAACTGTAGATGGACACCCACCGCCGCATGTACGGGACCATCGTCGTGTAAGTCGCGTAGGCGCCGTCGGTGGCGACGCACTTGACCCACCGGTCATCGGCGGCGACCAGCAGCCCAACGCTGCCGCCCTTGCTCACCCCGAGGATGCCGATGCCGTCGGCCGGGGCGTCCGGGCGGGCCTTCAGGTACGCCACCGCCGCCCGCATGTCGGCCAGGTCCTTGTCCGTGACCCACTGGAGCGGCTTGTACGAGTCGTCCTTGTCGCTCTCGCCCTGGTTGCGCGGCTCGTACGCGAACACGTCATACCCCGCGTCGCGGAGCTTCGCGCAGTACTGGACCGACGCCCAGCGGTTGGAGCCGAACTCCAGCCCGAAGAGGATCACCCCCCGGCGCGGCCCCCGCGCCGACAGGTAGCAGCCGCGCAGCGTCCGCCCGTCGCCGGCCGGCAGCCGCACGTCCTCGGCACCCGGTTCGGGCGTCCCCCTGGGGATGATGAAGAGCGGCTTCTCCTCGAAGATGCGGATGATGTGGTCGAGGAACTTGAGGCGGTAGTAGAGGTGAACGGCGAACAGGAACAGCGCGATGACCAGCGTGAGCAGGGCCAGCGCCTGTAACACCGTTATCCCCCACCAGACCACGTCTCCCACGGGCGATACCCCCGGAACCGGGCCTCAGACAACCATGACCTACGCCCACGCCGGATTCGGCGGAGGGGACATTTTATGCGTACCGAGAGGAACGGCACTTCCGATTTTTCCGCCGGGTCGGTAGGACCGTCATGCCCGGCTGACGATTGGCCCTGGCCGCCCCACAGGCGGCCCCTGACAACTTACGCCCGTCCTTAAGCTCAGACCCGGCTGGCGATCAGTGTAATGTTCTGACCACCGAAACCGAAACTATTGCTAAGAACGTGCCGCACGCCCGTCTTTTCCCGGGCCGCGTTGGGCACGTAGTCCAGGTCGCACTTTGGGTCCGGCGTCTCGTAGTTGATCGTCGGCGGCAGCACGTCCTTGCGCATGGCCAGCACGGAAATAATCAGCTCGACCGCCCCGCCGGCGGCGATCAGGTGGCCGAGCATGCTCTTGCTCGACGACACCGGGGTCTTGTACGCCACTTCCGGCCCCAGGCTCGCCTTGATCGCCGCCGTCTCCGCCTCGTCGTTGGCGTGGGTGCTGGTCCCGTGGGCGTTGATATATCCGACGTCTACCGGCGCCAGCCCCGCGTCTTTCAGGGCGTGCCGCATGGCCATGACCGCGCCCCGGCCCTCCGGGTGCGGGTCGGTCATGCGGTAGGCGTCGCCGGTGGTGCCGTAGCCGGTCAACTCAGCGTAGATCGGGGCGCCGCGGCCCTTCGCGTGTTCGTACTCCTCCAGCACGAGCATCCCGGCCCCCTCGCCCAGGACGAACCCGTCGCGGGTCAGGTCGAACGGCCGGCTGGCCTTCTGCGGGGTGGCGTTGCGCTGCGACAGGGCGGTGAGCAGGTTGAACCCGGTGACGCCGAACGGGTGGATCATGCTGTGCGAGCCGCCGGTCAGCATCAGGTCGGCGTCGCCGAAGCGGATCATCTCGACCGCCTCGCCGATCGCCTGGGCGCTGGCGGCGCAGGCGGTCAGGCAGGTGAAGTTCGGCCCGCACAGGTCGAACTCCTCGGCCAGGTGGCCAGCCGAGGTGTGCATCTCCAGTTGCTGCTCGCGCGGCGGGTCCAGGTATTCGAGTGCGGTGCGGATGAAGACCGGCGGGTTGATCTTCAGGCCGTCGGCGGTGGCCGCGGCGCCGGTGCCGCAGATGACGGTGCGGAAGTCCTCCTGCCCCTCGCCGGAGCCGAGGTAGACGCCGAACCGCGTCCGGTCCACGCCGGCGCCGCCGAGCAGGTTCGCGTCTTCTAGCGCCTGCTTGGAGGCGGCCAGCGCGAACCGGGTGTTCAGCCCGCACTTGGCGAACCGCGTGGCGTCCTTGACGAACCGCCCCAGGTCGAAGCCCTTGACCTCGGCGGCAAAAGTGGTCGGGAAGGTGGCCGCGTCGAAGTGGGTGATGCGATCGACGCCGCTCTTGCCCTCGACAACGTTGGCGAACATCTCGCCAACCGAGTGCCCCAGCGGGGTGACCACGCCCATCCCGGTAATGACCACGCGACGCCGACTCATGCGGTATCCTCTCGGCGAGCCGGGTCACTCGTCCCACTTCCTCACCACCACCGCCGCGCACTGGCCCATGTCGGTGTACGACAGCTTCACGACGTACGGCTTCGTCACCGACCGCGGCGCCCCCGTGTGAACCTGGATCGGACACGCCGGGTCGGGCTTCTCGTGGTTGAGCGTCCCCGGCAACTCGCCGTGCCGCAGCGCCAGGATCGACGCGGTCAACTCCACCAGCCCGGACGCCGCCCCCATGCTGCCGAAGTGCGGCCGGGCGGCGTACACCGGGATGGAATCCCCGAACACCTCCGCGATCGCCCGCGCCTCGAAGGCGTCGAGTTCCTTCGACCCGCTCGCCCCGGCGTTGACGTGGTCCACGTCGGACGGCTGGATGCCGGCCTCCTTCAGCGCGTTGCGGATCACCCCGGCGAGGACCGGTCCCTTGCGGCCGCGGTCGAAGCCCGCCGCGAAGCCGACGAGTTCCGCCAGGATCGCCGCGCCGCGGCCCTTCGCGAAGTCCAGCGACTCGAGGCTGACCGCCGCGGCGCCCTCGCCCAGCACGGTGCCGTCGCGGTCGGAGTCGAACGGCCGCAGCGCCTGCTCGGGGATGTCGTTCCGCCGGGTGAGCGGCTGGAAAGTGTTGTGCCGGGTGAACGACAGCGGGTTGATCTTCGACTCGCAGCCGCCGACCAGGAAGGCGTCGGCCAGGTCGCGGTTCATCGCCCGGTACGCCTCGCCCAGCGCCAGCAGGCCGGCCACGTCGCCGGAGGTGATCGAGTTGTTCGGCCCCTGCGCGTCCACCAGGATCGAGGTGTGGCAGGCGGGCATGTTCGGCAGGTACTTGAGCATCCACTGCGGCGGGATGTCGCGCAGGCCGTCGCGGCCCCAGACAGCCATGTTCACCGAGCCGGGTGTGCCGTTGAGGCTGACCTTGGACGCGCGGGCCAGGTCCTCCAGTTCCGTGGCGACCATCATGCAGGCGAACTCGACGCCGTAGCGGAACGGGTCGATCTGGCCCTTCTGCGGCCCCTTCGCGTCCTCCCAGGCGCGGTAGGCGGCGCAGAGTCCCAGTTGCACCGCGCGGCCCATCTGGTTGAGCCGCTTCTTGTGTTCCTTGGGGACGACCTTCTTGGCGTCGAAGTCGGCGACCTCACCGGCGACGTGGCAGGCCAACGCGGAGGCGTCGAACGAGCGGACCGTGTGGACCCCGCAGGCGCCCGCGCGCAGGGCCTGCCAGAACGCCTCCGCCCCGGACCCGACCGGGGAGAAGACGCCGAGGCCGGTGAAGACCGCCCTGCGGGATGTACTGGGCATGGCTCCGTCGTCCGTCGGTGGAGTGTAGTCTGCTCGCTCCGCGAGCGGATTCCGAAGACCGCTCGCAGAGCGAGCGGACTACATTCGGTCAACCCTGGGCCGGGGGCAGCGGCGGGGCGGCCGGGCGGGCGGCCAGCTTCGCCTGCCCGAGCAGGTACGTCAGTTCGCCCGAGAAGACGAAGTTGTGGTCGCCGAACGCCTGGCTGGCGCGGTTACGGTCGAGGTGGGCGAAGAAGATCTCGGCCTCCGCGACCAGGTCCGGCCCGCTCGTCACCCGGCCCTTGACCACCGCCCCCTCCGGCCGCAGGTCCACCACCTCGGCGTGGTAGGTCAGCTGCTCGCCGGGCCCGGCCTCGCGGGCGAACCGGGCGAAGGGCACCTTGGCCAGCACCACCTTCTCGCGGAACTCGTTCGCTTCGCCGACCAGGATGCCGCCGGTCTGGGCCAGCCCTTCGAGGATGAGGGCGGCCGGCATCACCGGGTAGCCGGGGTAGTGGTCGGCGAAGTGGTCCTCGGCCGAGCTGAGGCTCTTGACCGCGGTCGCCGACTTGCCGGGCTCGAACGCCACGAACCGGTCGATCCAGATCCAGCGCATTCCGCACGCCTCAAGCCCGCCGATGGCAATCGACGGGCTTTATTACCCCAGCTTCGACTGCACGTACCGGACGATCAGGTCCACGGTGAACAGGTCGCCGATGTTCTCGAACTCCGGGTTCTTCTCGAACGCCGCCAGTTCGGCGTAGGGCATCCGGGTCTTCAACTCGGAGAGCCCCTTGGCCGTCACCTTGCCGTCCTGGACGAAGTCCGGGTCGCCCTGGAAGATCGACTCGGGGAACAGCTCGTTGCGGTCGATCTTGATGCCGAACTCCCGCTCGAGCCGGAAGACGATGTCGAGGAAGTCGATCGACTCGGCGTTGAGGTCGCCTTGCAGGCGCGCCTGCGGCGTGACCTCATCCTCATCGACGCTCAGGGCGTCTACTAGTTGCTGCCGGACCTTCTCGAAGATTTCGTCCTGGGTCATCGCTGAGCTACCTCCGCGCCCGCCGCCCCGAATTCCCGTGTACGAAGGAGAGGGAAGCGGGCGGGGTCATGTCCGACTACGCCACGGCGGCCCCGAGACTGAGGCCGCCGTCCACCGTGATCACCTGACCAGTCACGTACGCCGCGGCTGGCGAGCACAGGAACAGCACCACGCCGGCGATGTCCTCGGGCTTGCCCAGTCGCTTCAGGGGGACCGCCTTCTTGATCAGATCCCCCGCCTTGTTCCGCACCGCCTCGCTCATGTCCGTCTCGATGAACCCGGGGGCGACCGCGTTGACGGTCACGCCCCGGCCGCCGACCTCGGTGGCCAGCGCCCGGGTGAAGGCGTTCACCGCGCCCTTGCTGGCGGCGTAGTTCGTTTGCCCCGGGTTGGTGTGCTCCGCGGCCACGCTGGACACGTTTACTATCCGCCCGGACCGCTGCTTGAACACCATCTGGTCGGCCACGGCCCTGCAGAAGTAGAACGCCCCGTCCAGGTTCGTGGACAGGACGGTCCGCCACGCGTCCGGCTCCATGCGGACGAACAGCCCGTCCCGGATCACACCCGCGTTGTTCACCAGGATATCAACCCGGCCCCAATCCGCCAGCACCCCGGCGACGATCCGCTTCGCTGCCTCGGGGTCGGCCACGTCACCCTGATACGCCTTCGCGGTGCCGCCGGCCGAGGCGACGTGCGCCTCCAGATCCTTGGCGGCCTGCTCGCTCCCCTTGTAGACGAACGCGACTTTCGCCCCCTCGCGGGCCAGCGCCTCGACGACCGCCCGGCCGATGCCGCGGCTGCCACCGGTCACGATCGCCACCTGGTCCTTCAGAAGCATCAGTTACCTCAGCTCCCCGGTCAACAGCGCCCAGCGGGCCTTCAGGCTCTCCAGCAGCTTCGCCTCGGCGTCGGCCCCGGCCGGGCCGCGGTCGGAGAGCCGGTAGCCGTGCAACACGAAGTTCGCCGCCACGGTCTGCTGGCCGGCGTCGTCGGCCCCCTTGCCCTTGAACATGGCCAGGTCGCCCTCGGCCTTGACCAGGTCCACCGCCACGTCCATCCGCCGGCCGGGGGTCATGAACGACCCGTACTTCACGTTCTTGACTTCCCGCAGCACCACCACCGGGTGCCGGTAGCCGCTGGTCGTCCGCCACAGCCACGCCCCGGCCTCGACCAGGCACTGGAGCATCAGCACCCCGGGCATGACCGGGAACCGCGGGAAGTGGTCGGCCAGGTACTCTTCCCCCAGGGCCAGGAACTTACAGCCGCGGAGGAACCGGCCCGGCTCGTGGGCGTCGATCCGGTCGATCAGGTGGAACCGCATTTGCTGCGAAGCCTTGCCTTTGGCCTGACTCACCAGTCTCCGGGCGTCCCGCCCCGAAAGACAGCAAATATACAGGGCCGACACAGCCCGGACAATGCCTGTCGGTTGCGGCGGTCGTGCCGACTGTGCCGCCTGGCCGGCCCTCCTGAAAAGGTACGGGCTGCGGCCCCGTTCGTCTCCCGGGAAGGGGGACCGATTTTCCGGCCGGCGGGTAACGCCGGGCGGGAGGGTTGTCCGGCGGACGGTCGTGGCCTATGATGACCCCCTTGCCGACAACCGCACACAGATAGCTGGAATAGCGAGGAGAGGGGACCATGGCGGGCCGACGCCGCGGAACGGGGAGACGCAAGGTGGGCCGGAAGAAGCGGCGGATGCGGGCCAAGATCCGGCACCGCAAGTAAC
>DATLIF010000312.1:0-8424 GCA_035539575.1 Fimbriiglobus sp.
CGCCGAGCTACGCGGGGCTGAACTACGCGAACCTGTCCGGCGGCGGGAAGATCTGGCCGTACCAACCAGCGGTGAGCGGTGAGCAATCAGCGGTGAGCCCGGAATCGGCCTCGGATTGGCTCACCGCTGATTGCTCACCGCTCACCGCTGGTTGGTACGGCCAGATCTTCCCGCCGCCGGACAGGTTCGCGTAGTTCAGCCCCGCGTAGCTCGGCGATAGACTCGTCAGCTCGTCGAAGACTTGCGCCGGCGACTCGTAGCGCATCGGGTAGCCGAGCCGCGTGGACAGATCGCAGATGACCGACCAGTCGAGCCTCGCTTCGCCGGGCGGCTGGATCGTCGGCCGGCCGATCTGCACCCGGCGGTCGGTGTTGGTGTAGGTGCCCAACTTCTCGAAGAACGACGACGCCGGCAACACGACATCCGCGAACTCGGCGGTTTCCGTCAAGAAGATGTCCTGCACCGCCAGGAACTCCAGCGCCGAGAGTGCCTTGCGGACCTTGTTGATGTTCGGGTCGGAGAGGAACGGGTTCTCGCCGAGCATAACCATGCCCTTCACGTCGCCCTTGAGCGCGGCGGCCATGATCTCGACGACGGTCAGCCCTTTCTTCGGGTCGAGCGAGACGCCCCAGGCGGCTTCAAACTTCTCGCGGACCGCCTCATCTTCGACCGGCTGATAGTCCGGGTAGACCATCGGGATCAGCCCGGAGTCGGAGGCGCCCTGCACGTTGTTCTGGCCGCGCAGCGGGTGCAGCCCGGTGCCGGGTCGGCCGACGTTGCCGGTCAAGAGACACAGCGCGATGAGGCAGCGGGCGTTGTCGGTGCCGTGGGTGTGCTGGCTGATGCCCATGCCCCAGAAGATCATCATGTTCCGGGACCGACCGATCGCGCGGGCGATGGTGCGGATGGTGTCGGCGTCGATGCCGCAGACCGGGGCGACCCGCTCGGGCGGGTACTTCGCTACTCGCTCGCGCAGCGCGTCGAAGTTCTCGGTGCGCTCGGCGACGAAGGCGGAGTCGATCATGCCCTCGGCGACGAGGACGTGCAGGACCGCGTTGTAGAACGCCACGTCGGTGCCGGGGCGGAGCTGGCAGTACCAGTCGGCGAAGTCCGCGATCTGGGGTCGCCGCGGATCGACCACGACGAGCTTGGTGCCGCGCCGGATCGCCTGCTTGAAGAAGGTGGCCGCGACTGGATGGTTGACGGTGGGGTTGGAGCCGGTCAGCAGGATCAGGTCGGCGTGCTGCGCGTCCGGGAAGACGTCCGTGACGGAGCCGGAGCCGATCCCTTCGAGCAGCGCCGCGACGCTGGAGGCGTGGCACAGGCGGGTACAGTGATCGACGTTGTTGGTGCCCAGCGCCGCCCGCATCATCTTCTGGAAGAGGTACGCCTCCTCGTTGGAGCACTTCGCGGAGCCGAACCCGGCCAGCGTCCGCGGGCCGTGCTGCGCCTTGATCGCCAGGAACTTCGAGGCGATCAGGTCGAGCGCCTCGTCCCAGGTGGCCTCACGGAAGGCGGGCATCACCTCGGCGTAATCGACGCGCTTGTTCTTGCCGCCCTCGCCGCGGACTTCCCGCGATAGCGGCCCCTTGGGGTAGAACTCCGGTCGACGGATGAGCGGCTTCGTCAGCCGTTGTTCGTGCGTGGCATAGTCCCAGCCGTAGCGGCCCTTGACGCACAGCCGGCCGTCGTTGCCGCCGCCGTCGCGGCCCTCGGCCCAGACGATCTTGTTCTCGGCGGCGTTGACGTGGTAGGTGATCGCGCAGCCGACGCCGCAGTACGGGCAGACGCTCTCGACGTTCGTCGTCTCCGAGCGCGGGACCAGCGGCAGGGTGATCGGCTTGTTGGTCAGAGCGCCGGTCGGGCACGCCGCGACGCATTCGCCGCAGGAGACGCAGGTAGATTGCCCCATCGGGGTGTCGAGGTCGAAGCCGATGCGGGTGGGGTAGCCCTTGCCGGTGCGGCCGATGACCTCGTTGCACTGCACCTCGTCGCAGGCGCGGACGCAGCGGTCGCAGAGGATGCAGGCGGCGTGATCGACGGCGATGACCGGAGAGGAAAGATCTTTGGGGCGCAAGCCCACCCGTGGCCACGGGTGGGCTTGGGGGCCTTTCCCATTAATCAGTTCGTATTTGCGTCCCAGCGCTTCCAGTTCGCAGTCGCGCGTCGTCCGCTCCTTGTCGCACGGCGTCGGGTGGTCCGCCAACAACAGCGCCGTCAGCATTCGTCGTTGCTTCTCGACCTTGGGCGAACTCGTCTCGACCTTCATCCCCTCTTCGCAGGCGCGGACGCAGCTGGCGGCCAGCACCCGGCCGCCGACGTCCACCACGCACACCCGGCAGACGCCCACCGGCCGCAGCTTCGGCGAGTGGCACAGCGCGGGGATGTCGGTGCCGACCGCCTGCGCGGCTTCCCAGATGGTCGTCCCGGCGGGGACCGTCAGTGATTGGCCGTCGAGGGTGAGGGAGATCATGTGCAAGGTCTCGATCCTCGCTGGCGTCCCGGCTTTAGCCGGTTCGGCGAGAACGCCGGCTAAAGCCGGGACGCCAACAATTTCAACACCGACAGTGCCGGGGCCACCGCCACCTGCCCCAGCCCGCAGATGGAGGTCAGCGCCATCACCTCGCCCAGCTCCGGCAGCACGTCCAGCGACTTCCGCGATTCGAGCATCTCCACCGCCTTTTCGGAGCCGAGCCGACACGGGACGCACTTGCCGCACGACTCGTTGCGGAAGAAGCGCGTCACGTTCGCGGCCACCTCCAGCAGATCGGTTCCTTCGGCGACGACCACCAGCGCGCCGGAGCCAAGCATCGACCCCGCCTTCGCCAGTTCGTTGAAGTCGAGCCGCACGTCGGCCTTGTCCGCGGGAAGCCAGTTCGACGACGCGCCGCCGGGGGCGAACGCCAGGAGCTTCCGCCCGCCGCTGATGCCGCCGGCCCGCTCGATCAGCTCGCGGACCGTCGTGCCGAGCGGCACCTGGTAGACGCCGGGCCTCTCGACATGCCCGGAGACGGCGATGAATTTCAGCCCCGGGCAGCCCTCAGTACCCAACGAGCGCCACCAGTCGGCCCCGTTCAGCACGATGCCGGGGACGTTGGCCAGTGTCTCCACGTTGTTGATGAGCGTCGGCTGACCGTACAGCCCATGCGTGCCGGGGAACGGCGGCTTGTTGCGCGGCTCGCCGCGCTTGTCCTCCAGGCACTCCAGCAGCGCCGTCTCCTCGCCGAGGATGTACCCGCCGGGGGAGACGAAGACCTCGATCTCGATATTGTCGAGTGGGGCATCAGCGAGCGCCGCCTCGAAGCGGGCCTTCTCCGGCAGGTACTCGTGGCGCAGGAAGAGGATCCCCTTCGCCGCGCCGACGAAGTGGCACGCCAGCAGCATGGCCTCGATGACCAGGTGCGGCACGTCGGCGAGGACCTTCGCGTCCTTGAACGTGCCCGGCTCGCTCTCGTCGGCGTTGCAGATGACGTACTTCGGCGAACGCGGCTCCTTGCGGACCAGCTCCGCCTTGGTGCCGGCCGGGAAGCCGGCCCCGCCCATGCCGCGCAGGCCGCTCGCCTTGAGCGCCGCGATCATCTGGTCCGCGCTGGCCGGGTCGGTACGCAGCCTGCGGATCGCGACGTAGCGGTCCTTCGGGGTCGGGTACGGGTCGAGGTCCCAGCGCCGCGGCGGTGGTAGCTCGAACGCCGGGGCTTCTCCCGCCACCCACTTCCTCACCGCGTCCGGGTCGCCGAGATGGACCGGAGTGCCGTTGAGCAGTCCGGCCGGGGCGCGGTCGCAGCGGCCGATGCACGACACCTCATGCACTTCCACGTCGCCGCTGTGCAACTCCTTGAGATTCGGGATGCCGGCGAGGTGGCACGACACGTCGCGGCAGACGGCCAGCTCGACCCGCGGCGGCGGGGTGGTGCGGAAGTGCGGGTAGAAGCTGACGAGCTGTTGCAGCCGGTGAAGGGGGACGTTCGCCGCGCGGGCCAGACCGCGCAGCACCGGCTCGCTCAGGTGGCCGTGCGTCTCTTGCGCGGCGGTTAGCAGTGGAATCAGGCGCATAGAAGCAATTAACCACAGAGGCACAGAGACACCGAGAAGACAGAAATCAAAGTTCAGAACAGCAGGTCTGCTCCTCTGTCTTTAACTTTATCTCCTGTCTTCTCTGTGTCTCTGTGCCTCTGTGGTTAGTTCCTTCCTACTTCATCTGCCCCGTGGCGCCCTTGACGTCGCCGGCCGGCTCGGCGCGGCCGCCGATGTGCTTGGCCAGGAACTGCTCGGCGATCGCGTAGAAGTGCAGCCGGTTCTCCGGCCGGGCGAAGCCGTGCCCCTCGTCCGGGTAGACGACGTATTGCACCTCCTGCTTGTTCTTGCGCATCGCCTCGACGATCTGGTCGCTCTCCACCTGCTTGACCCGCGGGTCGTTCGCCCCCTGGCCGATCAACAGCGGCTTGGTGATCTTGTCCGCCTTGAACAGCGGCGACCGCTCCTCCAGGAACTTCGTCTCCTTCTCGATGTCGCCGACCCGCTTGTTGAAGACTTCCTTCATCGGCACCCAGTACGGCGGGATCGCCTTGATGAGCGAGACGATGTTGCTCGGGCCGACGATGTCCACCCCGCAGGCGAACACCTCCGGCGTGAACGTCAGGCCGACCAGCGTGGCATAGCCGCCGTAGCTGCCGCCCATGATCGCCACCTTCTTCGGGTCGAAGGTGCCCTGCTTGACGAAGTAGTCCACCCCGTCCAACAGGTCCTGGTGCATCTTGCCGGCCCATTCGCGGTTGCCGGCGTTGAGGTACTTCTTGCCGTAGCCGGTGGAGCCGCGGAAGTTGACCTGGAGTACCGCGTAGCCCCGGTTGGCCAGCCACTGGGCCATCGGGTTGTAGCCCCAACTGTCGCGCGCCCACGGGCCGCCGTGGACCAGCAGCACGGTCGGCAGGTTCTTCGACTCGACGCCGGGCGGACGGGTCAGGTAGCCGCGGATCGTCAGCCCGTCCTTGGCGGTGAACTCGACCGGCTCCATCGGGGCGAGCTTGACGCCCTCCAGCTTCGAGTTGTTGCTGAACAGGTACTCGGCTTTCTTCGCCTTGCGGTCGTAGAGGTGGTATGTCACCGGGCCGTCATCGGCGGTGTAGCCGACCACCCAAACGTTGCCGTCGGCGGTCTGGCTGGAGACGGCGAAGTCCCCCTTGCGGAGCTTCTTGAGCATGTCGAAGTCGGCCTTCACCGACTCGTCGAGGACCTTCCACTCGGTGCGAGCCTTGGCATAGGCCACGGCCAGCGGGGTGCGCTTCCGCGGGTCGCTCAGCGCGCCGCTGAGGTCGGCCTCGGCGTCCTCGGCGATCACGTCCACCTTGTTGGTGCCCAGGTCGATCTTGAGCAGCCGGACCGTGTTGGCGTCCAGGTTGTCGGTCGCATACAGGATGTTGCGGTCGGTGCCGAAGCCGCCGGGGCCGCCCTGCTCCTCGTGTGACCAGCTACGGATCTTTTTCCACTCCGCGCCGGGCTTGTCGCGGGCGAGCAGGTCCTGGCCGCCGTCGGGCCGCATGGACACCGCGGCGCGGACCTGGAAGTCGGCGTCGGCGCTCCAGCCGAGCACGGTGCCGGGGTTCTCGGTGTCGAGCTTCTCCTCGCCGGTGGAGAGGGTGACGCGGTGCATGTCGAAGAGTTGCTTGTTCCGCTTGTTCATCCCGACGAGAACCTGGTCGGGGAACTTCTCCTCCAGCTCGACGCCCTGGACCTTGACGCCCTTGTGCGGGGTCAGGTCGCGGGTCTCTTTGGTTTCGAGGTTGGTGGCGTAGAGGTGGTGGTTCTCGTCCCCGTCGGAGTCTTGCAGATACAGCAGGTGCTTGCCGTCGTAGGCCCAGTAGTACTGGCGGATGCCGCGCTTCGGGTCGGCGGTGACGGCCCGGTCGTCCTGCTGGCCGACGGTGCGGACCCAGACCTGGAGGACGTTCTTGTCGTCCGGGCGCAGGTACGCCAGGTGTTTGCCGTCCGGGGAGATTTGCGGGCCGGCGCGCTCGGGGTTGCCGAAGAGCACCTCGCGTGGGATCAGCGGCGGCAACTCGGCGCGGGCCGTCTCGGCGAACGCGGCGAACGCAGCAATCAGCATCAGGGCACGCATGAGGGGGAACCTCCTGTCGCGTCTTCAAGGGAGGCGGTGGGCGAACGGTGACGGGAGTGGTTCGCCCGTAGGGCAGAGGTATTTGACCGGGCGGCGAAGGGCAAGGTGTCACTCCGTGGGCGTGACCCGGGTCATGGTCCCCGTGACCGGCGGCCCCAGAGGGGTCGAGCGGACCTCGACGACGGTCGTGTAGCGGAAGCGGTCCGGCCCGTCCGGGGTGAGGGCAATGATCTCATCGACGGACCGCCGCGAGGGGGGAAGCCAGACCGGCCCGTGTGCCGCGCCCGGCATGCGGACGATCAGTTCGCCATCCGACAGGCGCCACTTCAGGTCTTTCGGATTGTTGAGGACCCGAAGGGACTTCGGGTCCAGGTTCAGGACCCGGCAGGTCCGGTCCGGCCGGAACTCGTACCGGATGACGTCGCTGCCCGGGGTGCCGTCCCACTGCACCGTCCACGTCCCGACGAGGTGTCGCTCTTCGTCTGAAAGAGATTTCCGGGCGCTCCTCCAGCCGACGACGACGCCCCCGGCGAGCAGCGCCAACAGCGCGAGCGTGACCAGAACCCGCCACCGCCGGCGGCGGGTGTTCGGCGTCTCGGTCCGCGGCGTGTCGCTCATTTTTTTCGCACCGTGACCACGTACTCGAAGGCGTTCGACGGGTTCGGCGCCTCGCCCTTCGGCGGCGGCGCACTCAGCGTGAACGTCTCCCCCTTTGCCGAGTAGGCGAACGGCTTGCCGGTCGCCGGGTCGTCGGGGACCGGGACGGCGGTGACTTCGCCCAGCGTCTTCGGGATTTCGCCGTGGTTCAGCGCCGCGTGCAGTCGGACCGCCTCCACCGCCCGCAACTGCGTCAGCCGACGGTCCACACGGGAATGGGCCTCGTGGACCTTCTCCACCGCCGGGTAGAGCAGCGCGAAGACGGCGATCAGCGGGTTCATCGGGTGCGCCTTGCGCAGTTCCTCCACTCGCTTGCGGGTCTTCACCATCTCCTGGACCGCGGCCGGATACGGCAGGTGAAACAGCTTCACCTGGTCGTCCCACACCTCCTGGTGGACGGACGCGGTCAACAGGATCACCGCCTGGGCGTTGGGCATGGCGACGACGTCCTTCTCCTTCCAGCCGCGGGTAAGCAAGTCCTTCTTCGCCTGCTTCCCCTGGGCGGCCAGCCCGGCGGCCATTCCGATGTTGCCGAGCAGGTCGGTTAGCTTGTCTTCCTTCGGCGCGTCCTGTATTACCCCGCCCATCATCCGCAGGGTGTTGCGGAATGCCTTCTGGGCCTGCTCCTCGGACACCGGGCCGGCCTGCATCTCCGACAGCCACGGCAGAAAGCTGGCGCTGAACCGGGACTCGCCGTCCAGCGACGGCCGCGGGTCGATGAACGGCCGCGGCAACGTGGTCAACGCCCAGTACAGGTTCGGCCCATCCGGGTGGCGGATCACGTCCTCGGCCCGGCCGACCATGACCGTGGCGATCGCGTGGCCGACCAGCATCTGGATCAGTGTGCCGCCCTCGCCGACGTCCTTACCCAGTTGGAAGCCGGTCTGGAGGGTGCGGACGGCGTCGGCCGGGCGGTCTTGTGCCAGCTCCAGCTTGGCCCGCAGCGACAGCCACCGGGCCAGCTCGCGGTGCCCCTGCACGACGGTCAGGGTGCCGCTGATCGCCTCGGGGCCGCTGAGCCGCTGCTGCCAGTCGCAGCGGTCGAAGCGGGCGGCGTCATCGACGGTGCGAAGCATGTCGCGGTACGCCTTGAAGAACTCCTCGACCTCGGCGGCCGGAAGCTGGTCGAAGCGGGCTTCGTCCCACCTCTCCAGCTTCTCGGACTGCTTGCGGGCGGCCTCCGGGTCGCGGGGCCAGGGCGGCTGGAGGGCGACCGCCTTCAGGTAGCCGACCGCGGCGTTGCCGGGCACCTTGTCGCGGCCGGGCGGGAGCAGCTCGAACCGCAGGGCCGGGACCGGCGCCGGGGCCGGGGCGGCGGTCAACTCGGCGCGGCCGGGTTTCGCGGCCAGCGGGGGTGTAACGGCGTCCTTCGGCGGCTGACCCGCGGCGAGCGGCGCGACGACAAGAGCCAGGATGAGGGAAAGGGTTCGGTGCATGAGAATACCCCGGGCGGGCGGATGTGTCTTCGTAGGGTGGGTCGAGTCTTCAGGCCCACCGTCTTGTGCTCGGGTCGTTCCGGTGGGCCTCGAAGACTCGACCCACCCTACAGGAAGCCTACGGGCTGTCCGGCTCCGGCTCCGGCCTGGGGTTGCGCGTCTGCCACTGCGGGATGGCGAGCACCCCCGGCGGCAGGTTGAGCGACCGTTCCAGTT
>DATLIF010000313.1:0-6367 GCA_035539575.1 Fimbriiglobus sp.
AGCCCAGGCTCCCGCCGAGCCGTGGGAGCCTCGCCCTCCCAAAAAACTGCCCACCGATTAAGCCTGGAAGATCTACTACAAGACCAGGTCGCCAGTAGACGCCACGCCCATGATTGGGACACCGCACTGAGAGACTGCTTCAACAGTGGTCTGGATGTGTGGCAACCGACTGACATCTCGTTTGACCGAGACGACGACTCCATCCATGTAACGGCAGATCAGGGTTGCGTCGGCCAGGATCGGGCCGGCGTCGATCACGACGAGGTCGTACTGGCGTCGGAGTCTGTCGAGAAGCGCGGTGAGGGCGTGCCCCTGGGCCATAGCGGCTGACACCCGTTCGGAACGTTCCCCGATCGGAATCATCCACAGTCCCGACACCCTGGTCGGCAGGACCACCTCGGTGACGTCGATCTCCTGGAGCAACAGCTCGCCGAACCCCGGTGCCCGTGGGGAGTCTGGCGATGGCTCGCCGGCGAGCAGGAGAGCGCGAAACCCCATCCTTGCGACATCCGAGGCAAGCCCGGCGGCGAGTGCCGCCGGACCGTCGTCGTGGGTGGTGCCGACCACTGCGATCGCCTGCGGTGAATGGCTCCCTGGTGCGTGACATAACCAGGTTCGCACGTCGCCCAGGTGGGGTAGTCCGAGTGCCTTGGCCGCATGTTCGGCCGAGTCTACTCGCCTGCGACTCCACTCCGCTAGCGTGACCGCGGCCAGCGCGGCCAGCAGTCCTGCGACGAACGCGCCGGCCGAACGGACGACTTTGCGAACGAGGTTGCGGTTCGCGGCGACGGTCACACCCTCGCGGCGTAAGACCCGCGGCCCGGCGTGGTCGGCCAGTTCGAGTCGCAACAGCTCCTGGCGACGGTCCGACCGGGTCTGATCGTCGCCGGGTGAGGAGCCTTCCATCTCCTCGATGGCCCGCCGCTGTTTCAACCGATCGATGGCGTCTTCGGTGACGGCATCCCGCAGGTATTCGGCGATCAGCACGTCGAGGGCGGCCTGTAGTAATACGGGGTCGTCACCGGTCATCGTGACGGCCAGCAACTCCGGGGACTCCCAGCGGGTTCGGGTCGCGTCCTCCAGGAACCGGACAGGACGGGCGCCGAGGTGTCGCGCGACGGTCGGGTCGGCGGCGACGCGCTCGAACACTGATCGGGAAAGGAGAAGGCGGGCCTGGGTCTGCTTGAACCCCTCGAAGGCCGGGTCCGGCCCCGGTTGTGAAACATCGGGCTTCAGGTGCAGGAGTGCCTGGGCTTCGTGCCGGCCGTCCGGCAACGCTATCCAGACTGCGACCGCAGCCGCGATGCCGACCGCAATGCCGAGACAGCCGGCGAGCCGCCGTTGCCGTCGGAGGGCATGCCACAACTCGGACCGCGTCGGCCACCAGCGTAGCCGGCCAACGAGGTTGGCATTCGCCATCCGCACACCCCCAGCACTACCGGCGAGCCGCACGCCCATACCTGGAAACTGTAGGCCGCTGCCTGACCTTCCGGCCGTTGCCGGTCATGCGATCTGGCCATGTTGGTGGTCGCCGCCGGTAGAGTTTGCGGGATGTGCCGAACGTGGCCGGGGTGAGGCGGAATTCGGTGAACCGGAAGGCTGGGAATGACGATGGTACTGGACATCACGGGTAGACGGGTGCGACGGAGGTGTATGAGCCGACCGCGCGGCCCGGGTAACCCCGGAGGACTACGCGGATGGTCCGGGCAGACGGAACGGTGATCGGGCTGGTGCTGGCGGTCCTCGCGGCCGGACCGGGCTGCCAGATCGCGTCTCCGTCCCGTGTGGACGATCGGCCTGTCGCGGGGTCGTACCGCGTCGGGGCGCCGGACGTCCTGCGGATCGACGCGCCGCGATTAGTCCCACTGCCGACGCACCAGATCGCACCGGAAGACAGCCTGTACGTGCTCGCTCGCGGTACGCTCGACGGAGTCCCGGTCAACGGCCTCTACACGGTCGGGACGGGTGGCGCGATCGACCTGGGGCCAACCTACGGCGGCCTGTTGCCGGTCGTCGGCAAGACTGCTTCGCAGGTCGAGAAGGTACTGACCGAGCGACTGGCCGCCGTGGTCGAGCAGCCGGAAGTCTCCGTGTGCGTGGCGCACGCCTGCGCGACGGACGCGGTCGGCGGCGAACACCTGGTCCGGCCGGACGGAACGGTCAGGCTGGGGAGTTACGGCGTCGTGCCCGTCGCCGGGAAGTCTCCGTCGCAGGTCGAAGCGGCGGTCGTGGCACACCTGAGGCGGTTTCTGCACCAGCCAGCGGTGAGAGTGACGGTGTCCGCGCCCAACAGCCAGGCGGTCGCCGGGAGTCGCCCGCGACCGTGAGCCGGGAAACAACGGACGAAGGAGGAGTCCGCCATGAATGCGACACTGCGGATCGGCCTGGCCGTCGGGCTCGGGTTGTGGGCGGCCGCCGGGACGACGACGGCCCAGCAGCCGTGTGATACCTGTCCCCCGAAAAGCCCCACCGAGCCTGGTCTCGGGCTGTGCGGGGCGACGCGAGCGGCCCGCGGGGTACACCCGACGTTGCAGGGGCGGCACGACAAGAAGTACGGCTGGGTCCAGGTTCACCCCAACTCGTGCTTCGGGCATTTCCGGACGAACTGGACGGCGTGGGAGCAGGCCTGTCCTCACACGTGTTCCGAGCCGGCCGTGATCCCTGGCCCGGTTGTCGTGGCCCCGCCGGTCCAGAGCATCCCGCCGACTGTCGAGCCCGCCCCGACCCCGAAGGAGACTACGCCGGCCAAGGAGCCAACACCCGCTGCTCCGGCAAAGGAACCGGCCAAGGAACCAGCGAAAGAGCCGGCCAAGGAACCAGTGAAAGCGTCGTCTCAGTTGCCGCCCGTGTCTGCTCCGGTGCCGGTGACGGTCGATCCGGTGTCGGTCCCGACCGGCACGCCGGGCCTGTCCTTGCCGCCGGTGCCGGACCTGCCGATCGGTCTGCCGCCAGCGCCCCCCGCGGGGCCGTCGAAGTCCTGATCGGCCCGGGCCGTCACCGCCCGCCCGCCGGGCGCGTGTTCCACTCCCGGTCGTATGTGACCTGACCGGCGGGGGCCTTCGCCCGGTCAGCCGCCCCGCCGGGGTAGGTGCCCATCCCGCGGAACGGTAACGGCCCGACCGCGCCGCCGGTCGCCGTGAACAGGGCGGTGTCCTTGCAGTAGCCGTGGGTGCGCAGCACGAACGACCGGACGTGCCCCGGCGCCACCGGAGGTAGCGTCGAGGCGTCGAACTCGACCGTCACCTCGTCCCCCGGCCCGCACAGCACGAACCGGTCGTCGATGGTGGTAAGTAGGGGAGTCACATCGCCGGTGCGGGTGAGGTTCCCCGTCCAACGGGTCACGGCCACCGGTTCGGTCCGGTCATCGTTGTACCCGGCCGGCGTTCGCTTGCCGTCCGGCGTCACCTCCTGCATGAACCCGCGGTGCGCGAGCGTCGCACGGCTCACGGGTAGCGAGGCCGTCTTCGGGGTCTCGGCCGCCGCGGCGAGGTAAACCTGGTCCCAGTAGATTTGCAGGTTCGTGCGGACGCGGAGCTTGAGCCCCTTCGCCCCGGCCAACCCGGTCAACTCGCGGGTCATCACCTTGGGCAGTCCGGCCGGGAACCCGAGGTCGCCGAGAGGCTCCCACTTTCCGTCCGCGGTTTGCCGCTCCAGCACCGGCGCGGTCATCGGCACCCCGGCCTGCGCCGCAGCGCAGATCGCCTCCGGGTACGGGTAGTCCGTCCAGCCCGCTAGGACGAGAAACACCCGCTTGCCGGCGCCGAGTCCGGCGAGCTGGTCGCCGAAGTCGAACTCGACCGTGTGGTCCTCCGCCATGCCGACCCAGGAGCGGTGGGCGAACCCATTCACGGCCTTCCTGTCGCGGACGCGGACCGCGGCGGTCACGTCCCGCCCGCGCTGGTCGGTTGCTCTTATGGGTGCGAAGCGGTCCCGGAAGGCGAGGAGATCTTGCGTCGGCGGCGGACCTCCCGCGGCGAACCGCTCGTCGGGGTGGACCTCCACGCCGGCCGGGTGGTCGATCACGTCGAGCCGCAGGTGGTCGAGGTACGTCACCTCGTCCATCGGTTCCGCGATCTTGACGAGGTAGCGTTCCCCCTTCGGCACGAGCTGGCCCGGCTCGATCTTGACCGACTCCTCCGGCCGCGGCGGGCGACTGCTGCCGTCGGCGCTGGTCTCGCCGACCGCCCCGGCGCCGAGGAAGTCGGTGACGTATCGGAACCGCTCGCCGTCCCAGGTCAGCAAGACAGGGCAGGAGCCGCCACGGCGGTCGGTCTCGGCGATCTTCGCCAGTTCCCCGGCCGGGAGGTTCAGCTCGGACTGCGGCACGCCGTCGGGCCATCGGATGCGGACCGAGTCAGCGGCGGCGGCCTTCCCCAGCCCCAGCACCAGTGGCAACCGCGACTGACCCAGCCCGGCGGATAGGGTCGTGTTCTCAATGCGCGTCCGAATCGGTCCCGCCAGCGACGTGACGGTCGCCCCGATCGCGTCGGCGTTGGTGCGGAGCACCGGAGGGTTCGCCCGTTCGCGCACGCCGGTCAACTCGACGCGCAGACCACGGTTGCCGTTCCCCGTGCTTCGGAAGACGGCCAGCCCGGAGCCGGCCGACCAGGCGAGGAGGTCCGGGTTGCCGTCGCCGTTCAGGTCGCAGGCGGCGACCGCGATCAGGTCCGGGATCTTCTCGGCGTCCGGCCCGAACGCCCCCGAACGGTGGGTGAGCTTGCCCTGACCGTCACCCTGGAGAAGGACCGGTTTGTGGTCAATCGACAGCCCGACGCCGTCCGTTCGCCCGTCCAGGTCGAGGTCGATCGCCTGGACCTGCTTGATCGGCGGCGAGTCCGTCGCACCCGCCGCGAACCGGCCCGCGGTGTCGGTGGCGATCGTGTCGGTCGTACTCGTCAGGAGCACGGGTTGATGTTCGAGTAGAAGCAGGTCCGACTGCTCGTCGCCGTTCGCATCGAGGATCAGTCCGACGTTCCCTTTCGTCGGCGGGAGCGATGCGCCGCGGCGGAACCGCAGGAGTCTGTCGTTCAGAACGACAGACGGGGCCTCGCCGTCAACCAGGACCAGCAGGTCCACGTCGCGGTCCGCGTCGAGGTCGGAGGCGACGACGGACGTGACTTTCCCGGTGGGGAAGGCAGCCAGCCCGTCGGCGGGACGGAACTTACAGGTCAGCGGCTTCGCGGGCTCGCCCGGCCCGACCGGCGGCGCCTCCCCGACGTTGACCAACACCACCACGCCCGCGGGTTTGCCTTCGTAGCAAGCGAGGATGGCGTCAAGGTCGCCGTCCTGGTCGAGGTCCACCCATGCCGAGCTGGGGAACATCCCGGTCAGCTTGTCGAAGCCTGCGTCCGCGGACTTGTCGGTGAACCGCTTGCCGTCCTCGTTGCGCAGGAGCCGCACACCGGTTGCACCGGTCAGGAGCAGGTCCAGACGGGTGTCATTATCGAAGTCCCCGACCGAGCAGCCGAGACTTGCGGCAGTGCCAAGCCCCGCCGCCTCAGTCACGTCGGTGAAGGTGCCGTTGCCTTCGTTGTGCAGGAGCAGGTCGGACGGCTGACCGCCGCGGGCGATGGCCCCGAGCAAGAGGAGATCCGGCCGCCCGTCCCGGTCGTAGTCGAGCATCACGAGCGAGCCACCGAAGCGGTTGCGAGCCGTCTGGAGCGGCCCGGGGGCCGGCGTCGCGAGCCACTGAACGCCGTCGGCCAATACGACCTTGAGCGCTGCGTCCTTCTCGAACATTGGCAGCGGGCCGGCGGCCGGCGGCTCGCCCGGCGGCTTGCCGATCACGGTGGCGTACTTGCCGAACTCGGTGTACAGGTCGCGGCTCTGCTCCTGCCAGGGGTGGTTCGTCAGCGCGTTGAACTCGGTCAGCAGCCGCGTTCGCTCGTCCGGCCCGGTGGCGGTGTGGGAGATCAGGCCGTACCGCGCCGCGTTCAGGTACGGGTTGAGCGCCAGGGCCTTCGTGAACCGCTCCCGTGCCTGCGGCGACTCCTGCGGGTTGGCATCACACTGCGCGAGGAACAGCCAGGCGTGCGGATCCTTCGGGTCGAGCCGGGTGACGGCCTCGAAGTGCGGGGCGGCCGCCTGCGGGTCGCCGCGGTACTTGGCGATCACCCCGAGGTTGTGGTGCGCGTACGGGTTGTCCGGTTCGGCCGCGAGAACCTGGCGGAAGATCTCCGCCGCCCGGTCGAGAGTCGCGGGGGCCTGGTCGGAGTTGTACAGGGCGATGCCGAGATTGATCTTCGCGGGCGTCCAGTCCGGGGCGAGCTTCAATGCCTCCTCGAAGGCGGCGACGGCCTTCGGATAGCCGTCGGAGAACTGCTCCATGTGCCCGATGCCACGGGCGTTGGCGTGGGCCACCGCGACG
>DATLIF010000314.1:0-4389 GCA_035539575.1 Fimbriiglobus sp.
GGTCCGAAGTGGGCGGCGTGATAACCCGGAGACGGGACGGGGTCAAGGCGGACTCCGGTGGGGAATGACCAATGACCCACCAATGCCCCACCAATGACCAAGGAAAGAGAACCGATGGGCATCTTCGGCAAGACGATCGGCGTCAAGAGGACATGGGACATGGTCCGCCGGCTGTGGAGGCCGGACGTCGTCACCCTGGACCTGGAGAAGGAACTCGAAGCCCTGCGGGTGAAGGTGCCCGCGCCGGTGTTCTGGCTGTTCGGCAAGACCCAGTCCGGCAAGACGTCCTTGATCCGCTACCTGACCGGGGCCGAGGATGCCGCCATCGGCAACGGCTTCCGGCCGTGTACCCGCACGTCACGAATCTATCCGTTCCCGACCGCGGAAATGCCGATCCTGACGTTCCTCGACACCCGGGGCGTGGACGAACCCGGCTACGACCCGGCCGAGGACATCGCCGCCTTCGACGCCCAGGCCCACCTGACGGTCGTCACCTGCCGGCTGACCGACTTTGCCCACGGCGGGCTGCGCGACGCGCTGGCGAAAGTGCGTGACGCCAACCGCAAGCGGCCGGTCGTCCTGGCGCTGACCTGCCTGCACGAGCCGCACCCCCAGGACCAGCACCCGCAGCCGTACCCGTTCGACCCGCTGGCGGTGAAGACAGGCGAGCCGCCAACTGTGACCGGTGCGGTTCCCGACGACGTGGCCCGGCTGGTCCGGGAGCAGACGACGCAGTTCGAGGGGCTGGTGGACCGGGTGGTGCCGGTGGACCTGACGCGGCCGGAGGAGGGCTACACGGACCCGAACTACGGAGGCGAGGTGCTGAAGCGTGTGCTGATCGACGCCCTGCCTGGGGCGTACCGGTCCACTTTCGCCCGGGTGACGGAGGTCACGACGCACCTCAAGGACTTGCACCTGCGGCACGCGATGCCGATCATCCTGTCGTACAGTTCGCTGGCTGCGACCGCCGGGGCGGTGCCGATCCCGTTCGCTGATCTACTGATACTGCCGGCGATCCAGGCGAAGATGGTCCACGCGCTGGGCTCGCTCTACGGCCAGCCGCTGACCGCGACGCGGTTTCTGGAAGCCGCGACCTCGCTCGGCCTGGGCCTGTTGGCCCGGCAGGCGGTGCGGGAGGTGGTGAAGTTCATCCCGTTCGTCGGTTCGGCCGCCGGGGCGGCCCTGGCCGGGGCGAGTACGTACGCCCTGGGCCGGGCGTTCTGCCAGTACTACCAGGACGTCCACGAGGGCCACGTCCCGAACCCGCAGGCGCTGAAGAAGCTTTACCAGAACCAACTCGCCGCCGCGGAGCGGGCGTGGTTCACCGCTTCGCGGTAAATCCCAAATTCCAAGCACCAAATCCCAAACAAGCACCATGCCCAAAATGGGACCATCCCTGTGGAGTTCGGGGCTCGGGGCTTAGGATTGAATTGGGATTTGGTGCTTGAGATTTGGGTTTTCCCCGGAGGGGGTATGCCTCCACGCTACAAGTTCCGTATCGCGGTCGTCACCCTGCTGGCCCTGGCGCCGGTGGTGTTCCTGTGCGGCGTCGGGATGTACCACCTGTGGGACCGCGGGTGGTCGTTCACCGCGTACTGGCCGATGGCCGTCTGCTGGCTGGCGGCGTACCTGCTCGGCAGGTACTGGACCCGCCGCCGCACGCCGGCCGAGACTACCGCCCGCCCGACACCGGAGTACTGGACCGACCGCGACAAGCAGGCCTGGAAGATCGTCGAGAACCACGCGGCCGCGGTGCCGGCCCTCACCGCCGATCAGTTCGGCGACCTCAACCGCTATGCCGCCGACGCCCAGGAGATGGCGCTCCAGGTGGCGCGCGTCTACAAGCCCAACGCCGCCGACCCGTTCAGCCACCTGACGCTGCCGGAGATTCTCGCCTGCGGCGAACTCGTCACCCACGACCTGACCGCCCTGGTCAACAAGTACATCCCGGCCAGCCACCTGCTGACCGTCGGCGACCTGAAGCGCATCCGCAGCACAGTGGACACGGCGACCGAGTGGTATCCGCGATTGCGGAACGTGTACTGGGTCGCGTCGGCGATCTTCAACCCGGTCAAGACCGGGTTGCAGGTCGTCACCACCAAGGCCGGGCTGGCGCCGGCCTTCGCCGGGTTCCAGCAGAACATCATGGTCTGGTTCTACACCGCGTACCTGAAGGAACTCGGCCGACATCTTGTCGAGTTGAACAGCGGCCGGCTCAAGGTCGGGGCGAAGCGCTATCAAGAGTTGATGGCGCTGCACAGGGAGCCGCCAACCGACGAGGCGGGCGGGGTGCGCCAGACCTCCGAGGGCGGGCAAGCGACCGACACATCCCGCCCGCCGGAGACACCGTCGGTCACGCTGGCAATCGTCGGCCCGGTGAAGGCCGGCAAGTCGAGCCTGGTCAATGCGCTGCTCGGCGAGCAGAAGGCCGGCACCGACGTGCTGCCGTTGACCCCTGGCGTCACCCGGTACACGCTCAATCAGCCCGACCGGCCGACATTCACTCTGCTCGACACCGCCGGGTTCGGCAACGACGGTGCCAGCGAGGCGGACGTGAAGGCCGCGGTCGAGGCCGCCCGACTGGCCGATGTGATGCTGCTCGTCGTCCCGGCCCGGTCGGCGGCGCGCCGGCCGGAGTCGGAGTTCCTCGACCGGGTCCGCTCCGCGCTGGCATCGATGCCGAGCCTGAAGATGCCGCCGGTGGTGGTGGTCCTGTCGCACGTCGATCTGCTTAGCCCGGTGATGGAGTGGGCGCCGCCGTACGACTGGCGGGCCGGCACCCGCCCCAAGGAGGTCCAGTTCCGCGAGGCGATCGACGCGGCGAAGGAGCAGTTCGCCGACCGCGCTGCGGCGGTCGTGCCAATTTGCACGGCCCCCGGCAAGGAGATGGGGGTGAAGGACGAGTTGTTGCCGGCGGTGGTGGCATTCCTGGGTGAGGCCCGCGGGGTCAGCCTGCTGCGGGCGCTGCATTTCGAGGCCAGCGCCGACCAGACGAAGCGCGTGGTCAACCAGGTCCTTAACGCTGGCGGGCAACTGCTGAAGGCATGGTGGGAGTCTTCGAAGAAACGACCGCCGGGCCAGAGTTGACACCCTGCCTGAGCGATAGTATACATATAATCAGTATTTACGGCGTCGCGTCGCAGATTGACACTGGCCGGAGCGGTAACGGTCGCCCGGAGATCAGATGGCCACATTGCCGCATTCCCAGACTGGCCATCAGGCCATCTGCCGGGGATCAGATTGCCAGATTGCCACCTCCCGAAGTGGCAATCTGGTCCCCCGCTGAGGCCGGACCTGAACGACCGGGTCAAGATTGCCACATTGCCACATCCACAAGTGGCAATCTTGACGCCACGCCGCAGGGTGATCGATCGGGAAAAAGTTGTACGCACCCCGTCCCGTCGTGCCTCTACTCGGATGAGGGACGACCATGACCCAGCACGGTTCCCCGACTCCCGTACTCCGCTACCTGCGGGCGGCCCTCGGCCCCGACGCCGATGGGCCGGCCGACGCGGATTTGCTCGGCCGCTTCGTCGCCGAGCGGGACCAGGGCGCGTTTGAACTACTCGTCTGGCGACACGCCGGGATGGTCCACCGCGTCTGCCGTGGGGTGCTGCGCGACCATCATGCCGCCGAAGACGTCGCTCAGGCGGCGTTCCTGGTCCTGGCTCGCAAGTCAGCGAGCATCGGCCGGCGGCAGGCGGTCGCGGCGTGGCTCTACCGCGTGGCGTACCGGCTCGCGGTGCGGGTCGCCGGCCAGTGTCGGCCCACGAGCGCTGCCGACCTCGACCAACTCTCCGCCGCGGCACCACTCGCCGGGCCTGACCCGGACGCGGTCCGGTTGCTGCACGACGAACTGGCTCGGATGTCGGAGAAGTACCGGGCGCCGGTGCTGTTGTGCTTCTTCGACGGGCTGTCCCACACCGACGCGGCGCGTCGGCTCGGATGGCCGGTCGGCACGGTCGCCGGGCGGATCGCGCGGGCGAAGGAGATGCTGCACCGCCGGCTAAGCCGGCGCGGGGTGGCGATCCCGGCCGCGGGGCTGGCGGCGCTGGCCGGCGCGGAGCCGGCGGTGGCCGCGTCGTTCCCGGGGGCGATGGCCCGGTCCGCGGTCGCGTTCGCGGCGGGGCAGGCGCTCGTTCCCGAAGTCTCGATCACCGTACTCGAACTGGCGAAAGGGGCGATCCGAACCATGACCGTCATGAAGCTCCAGTGGGCGGCCGGGGTGCTGGCCGCGTGCGGCGTACTGACCGCCGGCGGCGTACTGGCGACAGCCCAGGGGCCGGGCGCTGGCCCCGCAGCCCCGCAGCCTCCCGCCGCCCCCGTGGCCCCGGCGCAACCTACCGGCGGCGAGCCGCGGGCCGCGGAACCGGCTGAACGGACGGCGAC
>DATLIF010000315.1:0-18356 GCA_035539575.1 Fimbriiglobus sp.
GTCCGCGAGCGGATCTGGGAAGACCGCTCGCGGACCGAGCGGACCACATTGTTCCGGCCCGGTCCGGTCGCTAGGATATCCTCACCAACAACCCGTCCGATTCCTCCAACCTGCCGGGCACCTTCGCCGCGTGGTTGGGCCTTCCCAAGCCGACGCGGGGGCCGTCATGTTATTCGCGCCGAAGAACTCGAATTACCCGGACGACATTTTCGCCGAAACCCGGATGTCCTTCGGGGACCACATCGAAGAGCTGCGCAAGCACCTCCTGCGTGCCATCTACGGGCTGCTGATCGTGCTGCTCGGCGGGTTCCTGCTGGACTTCGTCGGGGAGCAACTCGGCCGCCCGGACATCGGCGTCGGCCGGCCGATGCTCGGGGTGATCGTGGACCCGGTCCAGTCCCAGATCAAGGCGTTCTACGCTCGGCGGAACGAGCAGGCGCAGCAGAAGCTCGCGGCTGGCAACCCCGACCCGGCCGAGGTGGACCGCATCCGGCAGAAACTTCGCGACAACGAGATGGACACCAACGCCCTCACGAGCGAGGAGCGGCAGACTCTGCTAGGGGCTCCCGAGCGGATGCCGGTCCGAATTCCGCTCCGGGCGTTCGAGGAAACCTTTGGGATTAAGCCGAAGGATCCGAACCAGACCGAGATCGCGGTGGACCTGATGGTCTACCCGGCGCACCTGAACTACCTGGGCAACCGCGGCGAGAACCTGCTGGGGAACAAGCAGTACCTGACGACGCTCAGCGTGCAGGAGGCGTTCGTCGTGTACTTCAAGGTGTCACTGTTGTGCGGGGTGGTGCTGGCCAGCCCGTGGATCTTCTACCAGATCTGGGCGTTCGTCGCCGCCGGGCTGTACCCGCACGAGCGGTCCTACGTCTACAAGTTCCTCGCCCCGAGCATCTTCCTGTTCCTGGCCGGGGTGCTGCTGTGCCAGTTCGTCGTGCTGCCGGGGGCGGTCAAGGCGCTAATCGCGTTCAACAACTGGATCGAGCTGGACCCCGACCTGCGGCTCAACGAGTGGCTCGGGTTCGCGCTGGTGCTGCCGCTGGTATTCGGGGTGTCGTTCCAGACCCCGCTGGTGATGTTCTTCCTGAACCGGATCGGCATGTTCGGATGGGAGGACTACTGGAAGCGGTGGCGGTACGCGGTTGTTATCCTGGCGTTCTTCTCGGCGCTCATCACCCCGACACCGGACGCGGTGACGATGATGTACCTGTTCGTCCCCATGTTCGGGCTGTACATGCTCGGGGTACTGATCTGCAAATACTTCCCGCCGGCGCACGAGGAAGCGTACCACGAGGCCGAGGAGCAGGTCGCGGTCTGATAAAGTAACGGCATGTCCGACACCACCGAGCCGAGAGTCTTTCTGGTCGGGGCCGGCCCCGGCGACCCGGGCCTGCTCACCGTCCGCGCCGCGGAACTGCTGGCCCGGGCCGACCTGGTTCTCCACGACCAGCTCGTCCCGCGGCGTATGCTCGACCTGGCCAACCCGGCGGCCGAGCGCGTCTGCGTCCGCGACCTGCCGGGCCAGCACCCGGACAAGTACCCGCACATCCACGCCCGGCTGATCGAGGCGGCCCGGGCCGGGAGGACCGTGATCCGGCTCAAGGGCGGTGACCCGCTGGTCTTCGGCCGCGGCGGCGAGGAGGCCGAGGCGCTGCGGGCCGCCGGGGTCGGCTACGAGGTCGTCCCCGGCGTCACCGCGGCGCTGGCCGCCGCCGCGTACCTGGACATCCCGCTGACCCACCGCCACCACTCCAGCGCCGTGGCCCTCGTCACCGGCCACGAGCTGCCGAACAAGCCCGGCAACCGGCTCGACTGGGCGGCTCTGGCCCGGTTCCCCGGTACGCTCGCCGTTTACATGGGCGTCGCCCGGCTGCCGATGATCGTGGCCGAACTCCTCAAGTACGGCAAGGACCCGGACACCCCGTCGGCGATCGTCGAGCGGGCCAGCACCGGCGACATGCGGTCCGTCTACTCGCCGCTGCGCGATCTGGAGGCGGCGCGCCGCCACGCCGGGCTGGAGGCGCCGGGGCTGATCCTAATCGGCGACGTGGTAGACCAGCGAGCGGCGCGCTCGTGGTTCGAAAAGCGACCGCTTTACGGCCAGCGGGTGCTGGTCACCCGCCCGCGCCACCAGGCCGGCCCAATGCTCCGCCGGCTGGAGTTGCTCGGGGCGGTGCCGCACCTGTTACCGACCCTGGAGGTCCGCGACCCGTCCGACTTCGGGCCGCTCGACCGGGCGATCGGTGAGTTGCGAACGGGCGAGTGGGACTGGGTCGTCTTCGCCAGCGCCAACGGCGTCCACGGGTTCGTCCGCCGGCTGGAAAAGCTCGGCCACGACCTGCGCGCCTTTGGCGGGGTGAAACTCGCCGCCATCGGCCCGAAGACAGCCGAGGCGATCAGGCAGTACCACCTGACGCCCGACGTGGTCCCGCCCGCGGCGTACAGCTCCGAAGGACTGACCGAGGTACTGGTGCCGGAGGTGACCGGCTGCCGAGTGCTCCTCGCCCGTGCCAACCGCGGCCGGGAAGTGCTGCGGACGGAGTTGGCCAAGGTCGCCCGCGTCGAGCAGGTGACGGTCTACGAACAGGTGGACGCGGTGGACCCGGACGCCGAGGCGCTGGCAGCACTACGGCGGGGGGAAATCGGGACCGTCACCTTGACAAGTTCCAACGTCGCCCGTGCCCTGCTGGGGGCGTTCGACGAGACGATCCAGGGTCGGGTCCTGCGGGGCGAAGTGAAATTAGTGGCGATCAGCCCGGAGACGGGCAAGGCGATCCGCGAGTTGGGTCTGCCGGTGGCGGCCGAGGCGGAGGTGTTCACCGCCGACGGGTTGATCGATGCGGTAGTGAGAACAGTTAAAAGTTCAAAATGAAAAGTTCAAAGTTGAAGACGGATGAGCCGTCTTCAACTTTGAACTTTTCATTTTGAACTTTTAACTATCCTTTGAGGTCGCGGCTGGCGTTGTACGCGAGGTAGGCAACGATGGCACTGGCGAGCAGGCCGAAGATGTCGGCCAGCATGAATGGGCCACCGCCGAACGGGAACTCGGCGACCAGGTCGAGCAGGAACAGAAGGAACATGAGCGCGGCGACGCCGAGCGCCCCGTAGCACATGTACTTTTCCATCGCCCTGCCTTTCCGAACCGTTAGAGTCGCCACTGGTACAACCTCCCGAACCGCCGCTCCTCCTGTCGGGTGAGGCGTACCCGTTGTTAAGATGGAGAAGTCTCGCAGTATCCTAGCGACAGATCGTGATGCAGCAACCGTGGGCCGGGGTTCTTTTGCGGGGAACTCAGGCCGCGAGCGCCTCAGGGTCAGTAGAACGGGCACAGCCCGTAGTCGGCTCCCTCCATTACCCCACCGGCTTATGTTTGCTTTTACTTCGGTCTAGACATCACGCAACCCTTTGTCCGACAAAGGCTACATGAATTGAGTTCCCCGCCTATTCCTCGATCAACTCAAAATCTTCTTAAAACCGGTCGAAATCCGATGAGTAGCTGATTAGAATGTTGGTGGTTGTTAGATTCGACGCTCGTTTCGCCCTAATTCCTGTCGCCTCCTATATTTGCATCGTTCCTTTCCCCGCGGAGCCAAGACTGATGACCGTGCTTTTCTCTCGCTGTGTCAGTCGTCGCAGAGCCTTCACGCTGATCGAGTTGCTGGTGGTGATCGCGATCATCGCAATTCTCATCGGACTCTTGCTTCCTGCCGTGCAGAAGGTCCGCGAGGCGGCCGCCCGGACCCAGAGCCAGAACAACGTCAAGCAGATCGCCCTGGCCATCCACAGTTACCACGACGCCAACGGCAGCGTCCCGCCTCTCTCGCGGAACTTCCCGGCGAGGACCAGCCAGTACGCCTCAACCTACTACTGGATGCTCCCCTACATCGAGCAGGATGCGGTCTACCAGCTCGGGCAGCGGAACGCCGGCGTGTGGCCCAAAGCGCCCGGGGCAAACAACGGTGGCCCGGAGTCGGCTGCGGCCGTGGTGATCAAGACGTTCATCTCCCCCCGCGACCCGTCCAACGCCCCCCAGCAATGGACGGAGTCCAACGGCGGGACCTGGGCCCACTCGAACTACGGGGTCAACCACGCCATCTTTGGCGTCCCGTGTACCGGCGACCTGGAGTCCCGGAGGACTCTCCAGGGGATCCAGGACGGGACGTCCAACACGGTCGGGTTCGCCGAGCAGTACGCCAAGTGCGGGACCGACGACAAGCTGTGGGGGTATCACGTCTGGTGGCGGTGGCAACGGGCGCCGTACTTCGACACCCGGCTGATGAGCAGCAACATGGCCGGCACCTCCCAGGCCGACCGGTCGGCATGCACGGTGGTCGCCAACTCGACCGCGGCCGTGCCCCAGAACGCTCCGACCGTGGCCGCGTGCAACCCGTACTTCGTTCAGGCGATGAGCGCGGGAGGATGCGTGACCGGGCTGATGGACGGCAGCGTCCGGACGGTCACGACCTCGATCAGCGGCAACACGTGGGTGCGGGCGATCTGGCCCCAGGACGGGCTCGTCCTCGGCGGCGACTGGTAACCCCGCCGGACCACCCAGCGGTGCAGCTTCCGCGCGGGGCGCGATCGAGAGTCGCGCCCCGCCTGTTTCATACCACCCCCTACGCGGTCATCGAGATGACACAACTGATCTGGTACGTTCCGTCCGGCCGCCTCTTCGCCCTGGCGGCCGTCGCCGCCCTGGCCAGTCTGGGCTGCTCGGGCAAGGGCATCAAGAAGGTGACCGTCAACGGCACGGTCTCGCACAAGGGCCAGAAGCTCCAGTCGGGGATACTGAAGTTCGTCGGGCCGGAAGGATCCTACTCGGCCGCGGAGATCCAGCCGGACGGGACGTATATCATGACCGACGTCGTGCCGGGTGAGATCAAGGTCGCCGTCGTCCAGGGCCCACAGAGTTCGGGCGATTCGAGCGGCAAGGGGCCGGCCAGGCCGCCAACGCCGCAGGCGGAGATCCTGGCGAAGTACCAGGATCCCGAGACGTCCGGGGTGACGTACACGGTCACTGACAGCACCAGCAAGCTGGACATCGCATTCCCGTAATCGTCGCCGAAGTCGAACCCCATCGATGCCCCCGCGGTTGGTCGCCGCGGGGTTTTTCGTGTACCGTGACGGTATCCGCCGCACACTCCCCGACTGGGCCAAGGATCCGTTCCATGTCTGCCGTCCCGCTCTCCGCGTTCGCCGTCCGACTCCGGCCGCAGGACAACATCGCCGTCGCCGCCCGGCCGGTCCCGGCCGGCACGCAGTTCGACCTCGACGGCGGCACCCTGACCGTTCCGAAGGCGGTCCCGATGGGCCACAAGTTCGCACTCGAACGCATCCCGGAGGGCGACCCGGTCCGCAAGTTCGGCCAGGTGATCGGCTTCGCCGTCCGGGACGTCGCGCCGGGCGACCACGTGCACGTCCACAACGTGAAGGCGGAGAAGTTCGAGCGCGACTACGCCTACTGCGCCGACCGGCCCGCCCCGATGCCGGCGCCGGAGGAGTGGCGAACCTTCATGGGTTACGACCGCGGCCCGGACCGCGCCGCCCACCAGCGGTATGGCACCCGCAACTACGTCGCGGTCATCAGCACGGTGAACTGCTCGGCCAGCACGAGCAAGTACATCGCCGAGCGGGTGAAGGCGCTGGGAGTCTTGAAGGACTACCCGAACGTGGACGGCGTCGTGCCGATCGTCCACCGGATGGGCTGCGGGATGCAGTACGAGGGGCCGGACCACAAGCAACTCGAGCGCACCCTGGCCGGGTTCGCCAAGCACCCGAACGTGGCGGCGTACATCCTGGTCGGGCTGGGGTGCGAGATCGTTCAGGCGACGCACCTGATCGAGGCCGAGGGGCTGATCCAGCTCGGCGGCCCGAAGAAGGCGCCGCCGGTGCTGACCATCCAGGAGTGCGGCGGGATCGGCAAGACGGTCGAGGCCGGCGTCGGGGCCGTGCTGGACCTGCTGCCGCGGGTCAACGACGTGAAGCGGGTGCAGTTGCCGGCGAAGCACCTGATCCTCGGCACCAACTGCGGCGGCTCCGACGGCAACAGCGGCGTCACCGCCAACCCGGCGCTGGGCGTCGCCTCGGACTTAATCGTGCAGCAGGGCGGCACCAGCGTCCTCGGCGAGACGCCGGAGATCTACGGGGCCGAGCACGTCCTGACGCGGCGCGCGGCATCGAAAGAAGTTGGCGAGAAGCTGGTCGAACGGATCAAGTGGTGGGAATGGTACACCACCCTGTTCGGCGCGGAGATCAACAACAACCCGTCGCCGGGCAACAAGGAGGGCGGGCTGACCACCATCTACGAGAAGTCGCTGGGCGCGATCGCCAAGTCCGGCAGCACGGCGATGGTGGACGTCTACCACTACGCCGAGCCGGTGACGGCCAAGGGGTTCGTGGTGATGGACACGCCCGGGTACGACCCGGTGAGCATGACCGGGATCGTGGCTGGTGGGGCGAACGTGTGCGTGTTCACGACCGGCCGCGGGTCGGTGTACGGGTGCAAGCCGTCCCCGAGCATCAAGGTGGCGACCAACACGCCACTGTACGAGCGGATGGAGGGGGACATGGACGTGAACGCCGGCCGCATCCTGGACGGCACGCCGGTGGAGGAGGTCGGGCGGGAGATCTTCGAGCTGATCCTGAAGGTGGCCAGCGGCCAGCAGACCAAGAGCGAGGTCCACGGCGTCGGCGAGGAGGAGTTCGCCCCGTGGTCGATCGGCCCGACACTGTAATCATCCTCGCCCGAGACGGCGGTTGCGTTCGCCGGCTTGAGCGGGCATCATTCATCATTACCTACCCTCCGTAGCCAATCCCGCCTACGCGGAGCCTTGCCCGATGCCGATGCGCCTCCTCTCCGCGCTCGCGGCCCTCTCCCTGACCGCGACCGCCGCCCCCGCTCAGCCGAAGCCGACTCTGCCGACCGCCCCGCCACCGCGGGAGGTCGCGCCCGCGGTGCCGGCGGACCTGGCAGACTGGACGCCACGGCCGGCCGCCGGCAAGGCCGAGCCATGGGAGCGGGCGACCGACAAGGACTGGGTGGATGGCCGCTTCAAGCAGATGAACACCGGCCCGTTCCTGAACGCCACATTCCGCTACCCGAATGGCAAGGGTCAGGAAACAGTCTACAAGGGGACCGCGATCCGCCTCGGCGACAAGGGCGACGCGGCGGTGCTGTTCGACCGCAACAGCCTGCGGCTCGCGGCCGGGTGGACTGGCGGCTACCTGAAGCACGGCGACCGCCGATTTGGGCTACTCAACACTCCCACGCCGGCGGGTGGCCTTGTGACAGGGTCGGTCGCCGGGCCGGGGTGGGCTTCACCAGAGGGTACCGGCGACATGAACGGCCGCGGAGCGACCAACCCGCTGCCAAGTTCTTGGGCGAAGTACCGGGGGCTGAGCGTACACGGCGGGCGGGTGGCCCTGCGATACACGGTCGGCAAGGCGGAGATCGTGGAGAGTGCGTGGACCGATATCCTAGCCGGCGTCCGGTGCATCGTCCGCACCATACGCGTCGGGCCGCTTGACAAACTGGAGACGGTCGCGCTCGGTCGGTTGCCGGAGCCGGCCGATTCCGAGATGCGCTCCGCGAAGGCACAGATGGTCGATTGCTCCCTGGCACCGAAGGGGTTCGCGATCATCGGGGTCGCGAACGGTCCGAACGGGCCGGTGCTGCAAGACGCTGGCGGCGGAGAGGTTCGGCTGACGTTTCGCAAGTCTGACAAGGCCCAACTCGTGCAGGTGGCTTACGCGAACGACCCCGCAATCAACTACCCCAAGTTCCGGGACGCTCTCGAACAGTTACCGAAAGCTGACGACCCGTTGCAGCTCACCATGCCCGGCCCGGCCCACTGGGGCAAGCCGATCGTCACGAAACTGGAGCGCGGCAAAGACGACGGACCGTTCGCCATCGACACCCTGGCCATCCCCTACGACAACCCGTTCAAGGCGCTCTTCTTCTGCACCGGGGTGGACTTCCTGCCGGACGGACGCGTCGCCGTCTGCACCTGCCACGGGGACGTCTGGCTCGTCCGCGTGGACGAGGCGAAGGCCGAGTGCCACTGGCAGCGGTTCGCCACCGGGCTGTACCACCCGCTCGGGCTGAAGGTGGTCGATGGCAAGGTCGTCGTGCTGGAGCGCGGCCAGCTCACCCGGCTGCACGACAACAACTCGGACGGCGAGGCCGACTTCTACGAGTGCCTGTGCAACGACTGGGACACCGGCGCCGGTGAACACTCCTACGACACCTGCCTGGAGACCGACCCGGACGGCAACTTCTACTTCTTCAAGACCGGAGACACGAACCTGCCGACTGGCGGCTGCCTGATGAAGGTGGCGAAGGACGGCGGCAAGGCCGAGGTGTTCGCCACGGGGTTCCGCCACCCGATCGGGCTGGGCATGTCGCCGACCGGGATCGTCACCGGCGCGGACCAGGAAGGCAACTGGATGCCGGCCACCCGCATCGACGAGTACCGGCGGGGCGGCTTCTACGGCGACATGCGGGCACACCACCGCAAGGAACCGCCCAAGGTGTTCGACCCGCCGCTGTGCTGGCTGCCGCTGCACCTGTCCTACGGCCGGTGCAAGGTGTTCGTGCTGCTACGGCAGCCGTTCGACGGCGGGTCGCAGGGCGGCGTCTGGGACCTGGGGCTGAGGTTCCTCTCCGGCGTCTGCCGCGGACGGTTCGCCCCCGACGGGCACCTGTACGTCTGCGGGCTCAATGGCTGGCAGACCTGCGCCGAGAAGGACGGGTGCCTGCAACGGGTGCGGTACACCGGCAAGCCGCTCGACACGCCGGTCAAGATGGAGGTCGTACCGGACGGGTTAAAGCTGACCTTCAGTCGGGCACTCGACAGGGCGACAGCCGAGGACCCGACGCACTACCGGGCGGCGTGGTGGAACTACCGCTGGTCGGGCGAGTACGGGTCGAAGCGCTACAAGCCATCCGGGGTGGGTGTCGCGGAGGGTCTGCCGTGGTTCCCAAGAGGGGTTGATGCTGGCGGGGTCGGTCAGGACGACGCACCGGTCACCGCGGTGAAGCTGTCGGCGGACGGTCGGACGGTCCACGTCGAAGTCCGCGGCATGCGGCCGGTCATGCAGATGCAAATCGGGATGAACTTGCGATCGGCAGACGGGGCACCGGTGGTCGGGTCGGTGTTCCTGACCGTTCACCGGACGGGGAAGTGACGGAGGCGACGAGTGGCCGGGCCATCTCGGCCTTGCGCCCGGTTGCGGGGCTTCCGGTCCCCCGCTGAATCAGCGTGTGGAGGATGATGGCGGCCCCGACCGCGAACACCACCGCGCCGCCGAGTAGTAGCAGGATCATCGCCGGCGACGGCCCGGTTCGCCGGTCGCGCCGCCGGGTGCGTGAGACGGGAGTCCGCTCCCGGTCCCGACGGCGGCCCGTCGAGGGCGGCGTCGGCGGCCGGGAGGTCTTCGACGGCTGCTTGGTCGGGGTGCTGCCCGGCAGGCTGCCAGAACTGGGAGAGTTGTCCGCCCGCGGCACAGCGGTCGGGCCGGGGACGCGGGCCGGCGGCCGTGACACCACCTCGGCGTCCACCACCCGACCCGTGGAGCCACCGACCGCGCGGACCACCCGCACCCGGGCCGGCCCGGACGTCCGCGCCGGGGCGGCCGCGGGCATGACGGCGGTACTCGGCGGCCGCTGCGGCGGCAACTGGGCAACGGCGTCGGGGTGGGCAGCCAGCACGAAGGGCTCGTCCGCAGGCACCGCCCCGGACTGGTCCGGGCAATACGGGATCAGCGCCCGAGCCACCTCCGCGGCCGTCTGGTAGCGGTCGGCCGGGTCCTTGCGCAGCAACTTCTCGATCACCGCGGCCAGCCCCACCGGAATGTCCGTCCGGAACTTGCGGATCTCCGGCGGCGGGTCGAGTTGATGCCGCAATAACTTGTCGATCGGACTGCCGTCCGGGAACGGCGACTGGCCCTTGAGCAGGAAGTACAGGGCACAGCCGAGGCTGTACAGGTCGGCCCGGGCGTCCACCGTGCTGGAGTTCTTGGCCTGTTCCGGGGCCATGTAGTCCGGAGTGCCGACCACCGTCCCGTCCCGGGTCAACTCGCTGTGGGAGGCGTCCTCCTCGATGACCCCGCGGACCAGGCCCATGTCGAGGATCTTGACCGTCGGCTTCTCGGTCTCCCCGACCAGCGCCCGCGTGCCGTAGACCAGCAGGTTGGAGGGTTTGATGTCGCGGTGGACCATACCACGGTCGTGGGCGTGCGAAAGCCCGACCGCCGCCTGGCGGATGTACTCGGCTGCTTCCTGGTATTGCGGCAGACCGGACGTGGGCGGGCTGCCGTACTCCTTCATCATCCGGGAGAGGTCCAGCCCGTCCACGTACTCCATCGCGATGTAGTACCGGCCGTTGACCTCGTCCGCGTCGTACAGGGAGACAATGTTCGTGTGGTCGAGAGCGGCGGCCGCGGCGGCCTCGCGCTTGTACCGGCGCAAGACCACCCGGTTGGTCATGAGCTGCGGGCGAACGACCTTCAGGGCGATCACGTGACGGTCGGGGATGTGGACCGCCTTGTATACCTTACCCATCCCCCCTTCCCCGATCTTGTCGAGGACGAGGAACGGACCGAACAGCAACTCACCGGTGCGGCCGCCCCGCACCTTGCGTGCCTGATAGGGGGTGAGGACGCCGGCAGTTTGGAGGGCATCGGAGGTGGTTGCGGGGTCGCCGCCCGCGGCCATCGCCTGCTCGGCGGCCGCGACCTGTTCCGGGGTGTATTGACCACACCCCCGGACGGCCTGGAGGAGTTGATCCGCCGTGTCCTTGTCCATTGCCACCCGCCGGCCGGGAGCGGTTCGGCCCGCCCCACGGTCTGATACGACTCGAACGAAGATTTAGTGATTGTACCCCTGATCCGGCGGGCGCGGGACCGAAAAACCGACCGCCCGGCGGAACCCCGCCGACCGGCCCGACCGCCGTCGAATTCGGACGAGTCTGTCTGGAACTCGGCCGGCCGGCGGACGATGATAATGCCTGGCACTGCCCTCCCGGAGACCGTCCATGCCAGCTCCGATCCCGCCCGAACCAGTCCACACCTACCCCGGCGGTGAGGACGCCCCGGCCTACCGGTGGGCGTTCACGCTCTGGATCGTGCTGTTCCTGGGGGTACTCTGCCTGGGTCTGCTGGGCTACCTCGGCCTGTACGCCAAGTCCCGCTGGCCGAACTTCTGAGCTTTGAGCGGCGAGCGATGAGCGGTGAGCCAGACATGACTGGTCCGGCTCATCGCTCATCGCTCACCGCTGTCACGCCAGCTTCTTGATCACGTCGAACGGGCTGATCACGCCGACCACCACGCCGCCCGTGTCCGTGACGAACAGATGGTGGACGTTCAGGGCGACGAGTTGCTCGACGACCGACCGGGCGGGGGTGTCCTCGCGGACGGAGAAGACGGCCGGCGTCATCACGTCCAGGGCGGTTCCCGGCTCGCTCTTGTTGTGGGCGGCCAGTTCGCGAACGTGGACCAGCAGGTCGGTCTTGGTAACGACCCCGAGCGGGTGGCCGGCCTGGTCGATCACGACGGCCGCACCGAACCCGCGCTCGGTGAGGAACGCAGCGGCCTGTTCGACGGTATCGGTGTCGGCGAGCGAGTACGGCCCGGGGGTCATCAAGTCCCTGGCGGTTTCGGCGCGGAGGATCATGGCGGGACTCCGGGCGGGTGGCGGGTCATGGGTATGGTTGCCCGCCCGCCCGTCGGAGTCAAGGGGCGGGAAAACCGGTTGCCGGGTTCTCCGATTTCGATTGACTGTCTGTTCGACCCGTAACCGCACTCCCGACCACCGCCCCCGATGCCCGACGCCGCGACAAAGCCCAGGAAGCCGCGCGAGTGGTCCCCCCGGTTCTGGGAGGGGTCGGACTTCTTCGCCTGGCTGCGGCTGTTGTGGCGGAACCGGTTCGCGGTCGAGCCGCCATACTGGTACATCGCCGCCATCGTGTCCGGCGTGAGCCTCAACAACACGGTGCTGCGCTGGCTCCAGCACGCTCGGTACGACGATCGGATCGAGCGCACGCCGGTGCCGCACGCCCCGCTGTTCGTCGTCGGCCACTGGCGGACCGGAACTACCCTCCTGCACGAGGTGCTGATCCTCGACAAACAGTTCCACTCGCCGGACACGGCGCAATGCTTGATGCCGTGTCACTTCCTCTTGAGCGAGGAGTTCTTCAAGCGTTACCTGTGGTTCGTCATGCCGGAGCGGCGGCCGATGGACAACATGGCCGCCGGGTGGGAGCGGCCGCAGGAGGACGAGTTCGCGCTGTGCCTGCTCGGCGAGCCGAGTACCTACACCGACGTGGCGTTCCCGAACCGACCGCCGCTGGACCCCGGGGCGCTGGACCTGTCGTCGCTGAGCCCGCGCGAGTTAGTCGCGTGGAAGCGGACGTTCCGCCGGTTCGTGCAGGCGCTGACGCTGCGCGACCCGCGGCGGCTGGTGATGAAGTCGCCGCCGCACACGGCCCGTATCCCGGTGCTGCTGGAGTTGTTCCCGAACGCGCGGTTCGTCCACATCAAGCGGGACCCATACACGCTGTTCGCGTCCACGGTGAACCTGTGGACGTCGATGGGCCGCAAGCACGGCTTCCAGACGCCGCGGGGCGGGCCGGCGCTGGACGAGAAAGTGTTCCGCGAGTTCCGGGTGATTTACGAGCGGCTGTTCGAGGCGAAACCACTGATCCCGGCCGGACAGTTCTTCGAGGTGAGCTACGAGGAGCTGACGGCCGACCTCGTCGGCACGGTGCGGCGGGTCTACGACGGGCTGGGTCTGAGCGGCTTCGACGGCGTGAAGCTGAGACTGGAGGAGTACGCCGCCCGCAGCAAGGGGTATGAGCCGAACAAGTACGCGATCACCGACGAGGTACGGGCGAAGGTCAAGGCCCGGTGGGGCGACCTGATCGAGAAGCTGGGCTACGGCGAACGGCCGGCGTGAGCCGGCTGGTGGGTTGAGGTCCGACCAGCCGGTTCACGCCGGCCGTTCGCCTACTTGCGATACTTCGCCGGATCGGCCGATGCGTACTTGATGTGCGTCCGCCGCCAGGTGTAGGTGATCGCCAGTTTGCCGTCGTCCGTCTCGATCATCGCCGGGTACGAGTACTCGCCCGGCTCCGTCTCCAGGTCCACGACCTTCGCCCACGTCTTGCCGTCGTCTGTTGAACGGGCCAGGCTAATCGGCGTCCGCAGGATCGGCGTCGGGTTGTAGATCAGGAACACGTCACCGGCCTTCGTCTTGACCGCGTCGATGCCGGCGCTGGGGTTCGGCAACTCGGTCGGCTCCGCCGGGGTGAACGTCTTGCCGCCGTCCTTCGACTCGGCCCGGCACACCATGCGTGGGTTCTTCGACCGCATCAATGCGACGATGCGGCCGTCGTTCGCCTCGAACAGGGTCGGCTGAATCTGGTTGTGGCCGTCCTTCGCGTTGTAGGCGTTCGACCGCAGCCACGTCCGGCCGTCGTCGGTCGAGCGATCGACGAACGGCGTCCAGCAGCGATGGCTCTCGACGGACGTTCCGGCGAGGAGGGTGCCGTCCTTGAGCAGGATCGGCTTGGCCCGGACCGGGCCGTAGAACCCGGCCGGCATCATCTCCGGCTTCGACCAGGTTTTGCCGCCGTCACCCGACTTGCGGGCGAACCCGGTCCACGTCTGGGGGCTGGGTCCGGCCTTGTACCACAGCCACAGGACGCCGTGCTTCGGCTTGAACAGAACCGGGTTCCAGCACGGCTGACCCGACTCGGTGCCGAGGACCTCCGGGGCGGACCACTTCGATCCGTCGAAGCGGCTGCCCCAGATCTGCACGTCCTTGGCCCCCTCGTTCTTGCCGCCGAACCACGCCGCGAGCAACTTGCCCGGCCCGACCTCGACGAGTGTGGAGGCATGGCACGACGGGAACGGGGCCTTCTCGAAGATGAACACGGGCGACCTCCATCTAGCTTCCGATCACTTCGTTCCGGTCGGCGTCCCAGAAGATCTTCTTGCCGGTGCGGTACGACAGGTTGGCCAGGTGCGCCGCCAGGATGACCCGGTGGCCCAGCTCGATCGGCGAGTTCGGCTCGTCCCCGGTCTTGATGCACTCGACCCAGTTCTGGACGTGCAGCGGCGTCTCGTCCACCACCGGCCACGACTGCACCGGCTTGAGGTCCGGGGTGATCGGGTCGGTGGTGTCGTACAGGCGGATGCCCAGCCCCTTCGGCCGGGCGTCGCACAGCAGCGTCTGCCGGGTGCCGTAAAACGCCGCGCCAACCCCGTCGGCGCCGTTGATGAACTCGACCGCGAACGTGGCCGTGTACTTGCCGTAGTCCCAGACGCCGTGGACCACGTCTGGTGTCTCCCACTTCTTGAAGTGGTAGACCCCGCCGTTGGCGACCGCGGACTTCGGCACATCCGCGCCGCCGAGCCACTGGACGATGTCGAGCTGGTGCGCCCCGATGTCGGTCATCAGCCCGCCGGCGTAGTCCCAGTACCACCGCCAGGACCAGTACCGCAGCGCGTCGAACGGCCGCTTCGGGGCCGACCCCAGGAACGCCTTCCAGTCGAGCTTCTCCGCGTCGTACTTGAAGTCCTTCGGCGGCGCGAACGGGTCGCGCTTCAGCCAGTTGCGGCAGTCCCAGACCTTGGCCCAGACGAGCTGACCGAACGACCGGGCCTGGACCGCCCGGGCCGCCTCCGCCCAGTGCGGGCCGCTGTGCCGCTGGTTGCCGACCTGCACGACCTTGCCGGCCCGCCGCACCGCCTCGATCATCTCGTTGCCCTCGTCGATCGACTTGGTCAACGGCTTCTCGACGTAGACGTGCTTCTCCGCCTGCATGGCGGCGACGAGCATGTCCTTGTGGTGGTGATCGGGGGTTGCGACGATCACCGCGTCCAGGTCCTTACGTTCCAGCAGCGGGCGGTAGTCGGCATAGAACTTCGGCTCGCCACTCTCCCACGGGTCCTCGACCTTCGCCTCGGCCGCCACCTTCTTGCCGATCGCCGCGACCGCTGCGTCCAGGCGGAACTCGGCGATGTCGGCCAGTGCCGCGACGCGGTGGCCGAGCTTCATCACCTCAGCGGCGATGCTCCGGCCGCGGTTGCCGGCCCCGATCAGCCCGACGGTCAGCCGCTCGTTGGCCCCGCGGGCCTGGACGGCCGGCGCGGCGAACGCCGCGGCCCCGGCGGCCGTGGTCTTCAGAAACGTGCGACGAGTCGGAGCGGACATCGGGGAGTCTCCGGGGTGCGGGCGGCAGATATGGTACACGAAGAGAGACACGAGACGCGAGATACGAGATACGGAAACCGACCGCCGTTCACACTTCCCTCTCGTGTCTCGTGTCTCGTATCTCATGTCTCGCGTCTGTTTCCGGCGACCGCCGCTGCAACCTTCGCGACCTCGGCCGCGATCGGCGTCCGCTTGAACCGGTAGACCTCCGGTCCGGTCGCGAACTCGTCGGACTCGTCTGCCCGGTACTGCTCCGACACCGCCAGCACGAACTTCCCCGGCAGCGCCCGCCGGAGTCGTTTGTAATGCTCCTCGATGTTCGCCTTCCGCCAGAACCCGAGCACCTCCACGAAGACCACCTTGCCGGTCTTCGCGTGGGTCAGCGTGAAGTCCGGCACCCACGTCGTCCCCTCGACGCTGACCGGCTGCGGGTCGTTCGCAATGAGCCAGTCCTCGACATTGGACCGGAAGTTGTCCTCGAAATCCTCGACCGCCCGCGGGGTGTACATGCCGAAGTCCGGCGTGTGCGACCGCAGGCCGTCGGAGCCGGAGAGGGTGAACACCTTCTCCTTCTTCTGCGCCCCCCAGCGGACCTCGGCCCGCAGGTCGAACGCCTTGCAGTGCAAGAGTGTCGGCAGGAACATCGCCAGTTGCAGCCCGTACTTCTGCGTGGACGAGAACAGGCTCAGCGGGCCGTCGAGGTAGAGCTTGTAGCTGGTGCCGTCGGCCGGGCGGATGGTGCAGATGAGCCGGTGGAATTTCACCGCCCGGAACAGTTGCCGGAATCGCGCCGGCGTCTCGTTCCAGACGCGGACCTCCATCCCGGTGCAGCGGAGCAGGACCGCTTGAGCCAGCGCCACGTTGTACCGATGCAGTAGCTGGTCCGGCGTGCAGTCATCGAACTTGAGGATGCGTTGCTCGTCGCGCAGGTCGGCGAACAAAGCCTGATCGACCTGCTCCGGCAACAGTTTCAGCTCCGCGGCGACGGTCGCCAGCACGGCGTCGCGGTCGAACGGTTGTCCCGCCTTCGCCGCGGCTGCGTGCTGCGTCGAGGCGGTGCGGAAGACCGCCTCCCGGACCTCGCCCGGCGGCACCTCGGACGCCACCTCCGTCTCGCAGCGGTCTTCGAGGAGCTTGGTCAGCCCCTGGTGGACGAGTTGCCCGGGTCCGTCGCCGACGACGTCGGCCAGCTCCGCCTCCAGTTCGCCACGCGTGCGGCCCTCGGCGTCGCGGAAGGCGAACAGCAGTTGCTCCGCGACCCCGAGCCAGTTCTTGTCCCGGGGGTCGAGGTAGAGCGGGTTCAGCTTGTTCCGGGCGTGCCGGACGCGGACGAGCTTACCGGTGAGCATGTTGCCTCATGGCGAGCCTCTTATCCTGGCGAGCCGGGAGCGTCAGCGACCGGAGTTCGTTCCTCCGGTCGCTGACGCTCCCGGCTCGCCGGTTACTGAAACGCGTGGTGTTGCCGGCGGCGGTCACTCGTGAATTCTTCCGCCGTCCCCCGCGCCACCACCTCGTACAGCACCGCCTGCTTGTCGCCGTACTTCCGCAAGATGCGGCCGAGCCGCTGGACGTTCTCCTTGATCGTCCCGGTCCCGGACAGCACGATCCCCACGCTGGCGGCCGGCACGTCCACGCCCTCGTTCAGCACCTGGCACGTCGCCAGGATCGAGTACTCGCCGCTGTGGAAGCGCTCCAGGATCTGCTTGCGCTCCTTCGTCTTGGTCTGGGCCGTGATCGCCGGCACGAGGTACTGCCGGGCGACCTGGTACACGGTCGCGTTGTCCGCGGTGAAGATCAGGAACCGCTCCCCGGCGTGCTTGCGGAACAGCTCCTCCAGTGCGCGGAACTTGCCGGACGCCGTCCGCTCGATCCGCTTCTGCTCCCGGTAGGCTTTCAGGGCCGCCATGCCGTCCGGCGTTCGGCTGGCCTCGAAGATGAACTTCTGCCAGCCGTTCGGCCCGCTCAGACTGACCCCGCGACCGATCAGGTAGTTTCGGTACTCGGAGTACTGCTGCCGGTATCGCCGGTACAGGTCTTCTTCCTGCGGGGTCAAGTCGATGTACACCCGCTGGGTCTGGTACTCGGCCAGGTAGTCCCCGGATAGCTCCGTGATCTCCCGGCGGTAGACGATGGGGCCGATCAACGCCGGGAGTGCTGCGTCCGCACCGTCGGTCCGCTCCGGGGTCGCGGTCAGCCCGAGCCGGAAGGGCGCCAGGCTACTGAACGCTGACTCCTGGTAGGCCCCGCCCGGCAGGTGGTGGGCCTCGTCGTAGATCAACAGGCCGTACTTGTTCCCCCACCGCTCCATGTGGATGTAAGCCGAGTCGTAGGTCGTGACTGTCAGCGGCTTGTAATCGAACTCACCGCCGCCGACCGCACCGACTTCCATCCCGAAGAATTCCGAGAGCTGGCCCACCCACTGCCGCATCAGGTCGATGGTCGGCGTCACGACCAGCGCCGGCCGGGACACCTTCTCGATACACAGCATCGCCACGAACGTCTTGCCGGTGCCGGTCGGCAGCACCACGACGCCGCGGCGGCCGGCCTTCAGCCACGTCGCGACCGCCTCGGACTGGTGCGGGTGCGGGGTGCGGTCGGTGGTCAACTTCCAGCCGGCGTCCTTGTTCTCCCAGCCGCGCGCCTCGTCGGTGTAGGGAAACTTCTGCTTGATGCAGTGCTCGACGATTGACCGGTAGTACCGGCCCTGGGCGCGCCAGGTCGAGGTCCGCGGGTCGAACAGCACGCCGGGCAGTTCGGCGTAGTCGAACTCCGACGGCCCCTGGGACACCAGCACGGTCCCACGGTCGTAGGCGAAGTGCAGCGGGGTGGACATGCGTTCGATTATGCCGGGTGGCGGCACGGTTGCCTACGCCGGAACGCCGGACTTGTCTTCCTCCCCTCTCCCCTTGGGGGAGAGGGGTTAGGGGTCAGCGCTGCGAAGTGTGAGGCGCTTCACCCCTCACCCCTAACCCCTCTCCCGCAAGGGGAGAGAGGGACCAGAAAGAACCGCCGTTGACCCCGGGGGACCGGGGCGGGTATGTGGACCGCCGAGGCTGGGATAAAGGGGACCAATCATGCGACGGACACTCTGGGCGGGGGTGGTCGGGCTGGCGGCCGCGGTCGGATGCGGCG